>NZ_VRUT01000012.1:0-55415 GCF_008039465.1 Methylobacterium sp. WL120
CCGGCGCCTGGGCGGGGCTGGCGCTGCTCGCGGGCGGGATCGCCCACCTGTCCAGGCGCATGGCCGTCCCCGGGCTCGGCGCGGGGCTGGCGGTGGCCGTCCTCGCCTTCGTCGGCGTCGCCTACGCGGCCGGGGCGCTGGGGAGCCTGTCGCTCGCCGTCGAGTTCGCGGCGCGCGGCCCTGCCGTCTGCGGGGCCCTGGTGCGGCACCTGATGCTTTCCGGCGGCGCGGTGCTGCTGGCGGTCTGCGGCGCCGTGCTGCTGTCGCTGTGGCGGCGCGGGCAGGGCCTCGTCGCGATCCTGGTCGGCGGCATCCAGGTGGTGCCGGCGGTGGCGCTGCTCGGCGCCCTGGTCGCGCTGGCCTCGGGCCTGCTGCGGGCGGTCCCGTCCCTGCGCGAAGCCGGCTTCAGCGCCCTCGGGCCTGCTCCGGCGCTCGTCGGCATCGCCGCCTACCTGCTGCTCCCCCTGTGGCGCGGCCTCGCCCTGGCGCTCGCGGCGCCCGACCCGGCCACCCTCGACGCGGCCGAGGCCCTGGGCCTCACCCCGCGCAAGATCCTCTTCGAGGTGCGGCTGCCGATCGGCGCCGGCATCCTGATCGGGGCGCTCCGCGTCGCCTGCGTCCAGGCGATCGGGCTCGCGACGCTCGGGGCGCTCGTCGGGGCGGGCGGCCTCGGCGGCATCGTCTTCGACGGCATGGCGCAGTTCGCCCCGGACCTGATCCTGCTCGGGGCGATCCCGATCGTCGTGCTGTCTCTGGCCGTCGAGCGGGCCTTGAGCCGCGTCGAGGACCGCGTGCGGAGGACGGCATGAGCGTCCGTCGCGCCCTGCGCCCGGCCCTCGGGGCGCTCGTCGCAGGCCTGGTGCTCGCGGCCCTCAGTCACCCGGCCGTCGCCTCGGCGATCGTCGCAGGCCTCGGCGAGGCGCCGCGGCGGGCTCTGACGCCCGGCTACCTCGCGGCGCTGGCGCTCCAGCACCTGATCCTCGCGGCGACCGGCCTCGCCTTGGTCGCGACCGCCGGCATCGGCCTCGGCATCCTCGCGACCCGGCCCGGTGCGGGCTCGCTCCGCGGCGGCGTCGACACCCTCGCGGCCGCCGCCCAGGCGGTGCCGCCGGTGGTCGTCGTGGCGCTGGCCCTGCCGGTGCTCGGCTTCGGCGGCCCGCCGACCCTGCTGGCGCTGGTGTTCTACGGGATCATGCCGACGCTGCGCGGCACGGTCGGCGCCTTGGACGCGGTGCCGGCCGAGGCGCGCGAGGCCGCCACCGCGCTCGGCCTCACCGCCCGCCAGACCCTGACGCGGATCGAGCTGCCGCTGGCCGTGCCCGCGATCGTCGAGACCCTGCGCACGGCCCTCGTCCTCGCGGTGGCGGTGGCCGCGGTCGGCGCGCTGGCGGGCGCCGCGACGCTCGGCACGCCGATCGTCGCCGGCCTGCAGAACCAGAACACCGTGCCGATGCTGCAGGGCGCCGCCGCCACCGCGGCCTTGGCCTTCCTGTGCGATGCGGCGATGGTCGCGGTCGCGGGCGTGTTGCGGCGGTAGCGCGCTCGGACACGCAAGGGCTCGCGTCCGTAGGAATTTTTATGAAATCAAAGCAATAACGTCTCAACGACGCCGTCGTGGACGGCGCTTGGCTGCGTCGCGGCGGGGGGAGGGCGCGTGCGGATCACTGACGCAACGCACGCCCTCGACAACTTGGCGGATCGTGCCCTGGAACGCATGTGGATCGAACGCACCGTGACGGAGCCGGAGGTCGCCGAACCGGACCCGAAACACCCCGAACGCATCCGCGCCTATCGCTCGGTCCCGGAGCGCGACGGACGGATACTCCGCGTGGTATACGTCCCCACGGAGGGCGGGGTGCGCATCACCACCGATTTCCTCGATCGCAGCCGGAGGCTCCCACGTGAAGTCGCGGTATGACGCTGAGACCGATGCGCTCTACGTCCGCTTCGCGGATGCTCCGGTGGTCGAGAGCGAGGAAGTCCGTCCCGGCCTCATCATCGATCTCGATGCGGCCGGACGGATCGTGGCGGTCGAGATCCTCGATGCGTCCGAGCACCGTTCGACCGGTGCGGAGCTCGATCACCTCTCGGCCGCCTGACCGCTAATCCTCCTTGAACGACACCTTCGCCCCGCGCGAGACGTGGGCGGCGAGGTCGCGGGCGTTCCAGTTGGTCAGGCGGATGCAGCCGTGCGACTCGGTCTTGCCGACCTTCTCGGGCTCCGGCGTGCCGTGGATGCCGTAGGAGGGGATCGCGAGGTCGATCCAGACCAGGCCGACGGGGTTGTTCGGGCCGGGGCGGATCGAGAACTTCTTGTGGGTCTTCACGCCCTTGAAGCGATACTTCGGATCGTAGGTGTAGGACGGGTCGAAGGCGACGCCCTTCACCTTGGTCTCGCCGCTCGGCGCAGGCTTCTCCTCGCTGCCGATCGAGGCGGGGTAATAGGCCAGGAGCTTGCCCGCCTTGTCGAAGGCGCGCACGTCGCGGCTGCTCTTGTCGACCTCGACGCGGTCGACTTTCGGCTCGCGCGGCAGGTCCTTGGCCTTGGGCTTGTCGAGGCCCATCGGCTGGACGCCGGCGACCAGGATCACCGTCCCGGCCTTGTCCAGCGGCTTGTCCGGGTTGAGCTGGCTCAGGAGGTCGCGGCTCATGTGGAAGCGCTCGGCCAGCATTTCACGCGGGTTGGTGTAGCCCATCGACTCGAGGTCGGCCTGCGCCTCCATCTTGGGCGGGATCTTCTCGACGTAGGGGCCGGCCGCGTCCGCCTCGGTGATGGTGTAGTCGGTCACCACCGGGTCGCCGCCGGCGCCGGCGAGCTTGTCGAAGACGTCCTTGGTCAGCGTCTTCGTCGCGGGCAGGCCCTGCGCCACCGCGTAGGCCGAGAGCGCGCCTTGCAGGTTCTCGCCGTCACGCCCGTCGATCGCACCGGGGAAGAACCGCGCCCGGTCGAGCAGAACCTGCACCTTGATCGTCAGCGGATCGGGCTGGTCGTCCGCCTTCGACGCGGCGGATTTCTTGGTCTCGTCCTGGCTTGCACCCTTCTTGCCGTCTTTGAGGGGCTCGGCGAAGGTCGCGTCCCGGATCGCCTGCGCGCTCGGCGGCGCAGGCTCGTCCTTGCCCGACCCCTTGCCCGAACCCTGGGCCGCCGCGACGCCGGGGACGGCAAGGCAGGCCAGGGCGATGACCGCGAGGCTGGTCCGCGTCGTCAATCCGCACGTCATGGTCGAGGCTCCCGGAGCCGGTTCGCTCCACGGCGATCAAGCGTCGGCGACGGGTGGGCGTTCCGCGCCAAACGGCACGGCGGCATCAGGTTTTCGCGAACGGCCCCGCTGGCACAGCTCACTGGCACAGCCGGTGCCCGGCCGCCCGCTCGCGCTCGTCGAGATGGAAGTGGTTGGCGTGCGCCGCGTTGGAGCCGGGGCCGAGCACCGTGCGGAAGAACCCGCAGGCCCGCGACCGCGCCGCATCGAGGAAGCGGCCCTCGGCCGACCCGTCGGCCATCGCCCCGACGGCGATCGCCGGACGGCCGGCGAAGGTGAAGCTCATCACGTCGACGCCGTTGGCGAAGGCATGCTCGCTGAGCTTGGCCTCGACGTCGTGGTTCTGCCCGCGGCACTCGTAGGAGGTGCCGATCGCGATCCCCGCCAGCGGCTGCTTCAGCTCGCGCTCGGCCGCGACCTGGACCTCGGTCGTCCAGCGCGCCAGCGCCTCGGCGGCGGCGCAGGTCAGGGTCGCCGGCTGCGGCAGCGCCACGTCGGCCAGACCCGTCAGCTTCAGCGGCAGCGGCGTGCCGCATTGCCCGTTGACGATCGCCGGCAGCGGCTCGAACGCGGCGCCGAGGCGCTTCAGCCGCACACGGCAGGCGGCGTCGTCGGGCGCCGCGACCTTGAGGGCGAGCGCCGCCTCGCCCGACAACTCGGCCGGACGCTCCGGGGGAAGCGGCGGCGGGACCGGCATCTCGGGGGGCTTGTCGGCGACCTTGTCGCCGGGTTTGACCTCCGCCTGGGCGGGCGGCTCGGCGGGTTTCGGCTCCGGTGCCGAAGCCGGGGGCGTCGCCGGCGTCAGCTCGGCCGGGCGCTCCGGCGGCAGTGGCGGGTCGGTCACGGTCGCGCCCGGCGCCGTCGCGGGCTTCAGCTCCGCGGGCCGCTCGGGCGGCAGCGGCGGCGGCACGGGGACGGTCGCCTCGGGCGCCTGCGTTTGCGCCTTGATGCCCAATGCCTTGACGTCCAAGGCCTTGACGTCCTGGGCCTTGGCGTCCTGCGCCCTCGCATCCTGGGCCCTCGCATCCCGTCCCGCCGTCATGGCAAGCAGGGTCGTGCCGGCGAGCGCGAGCGCCGCGAACCGTCGAGACCGACCTGACGCCATGACCCATCCACCCCATCCGGTCGTCACCCGCGACACGATCCTGTGCGAGGGACGACCCGTCACGATCGAGCGGTTCGCGCCGCACGGCAAGGACGCCCCGGCCACGGCGACCGTGATTCTGCTCCACGACGCCGAAGGGCCAGGCTCGGACCGGCCGGTCCGGGCCGAGGCCGCGGCCATGGCGGATGCCGGCTTCGCGGTGCTGCTGCCGCACTATCTCGACCGCACCGGCGAGGCACGGGTGGGCTTTTCGGGGATCAGCCGGCATTTCGGTGCTGCGCGCGACCTTCCTGCCGCCGGAGCTCGGTACCGGTCCCCTCGCCCTGCCGCCGGCGCTGGCGCTGCACGGGGCGCGGGACGCCCTCGTCGGCCCGAGCTATCCGGAAACCCTGCGGCGGCGGATGGAAGAGGCGGGCGGGACCTGCCGCGTCCACCTCTACCCGGACCAGGGCCACGCCTTCGACCCGGCGACGGATGCCGACGCGACCGCGCGCGGCGTCGGCTTCCTGAAGCGCGCGTTCGGTCCTATCTGACGTGGACACGTATCCGACCGCCGACCTCCGGCGGCCCCAGCCGACGCGCGGCGCGAGACATCGAGACCTTCAGATGACGACAGCGCAAAATCCCGGCCTCGCCGACCTGCCGGCCGGCAACCCCTACTCCGAGGCGGCCTGGGGCACGCCGGCCGAGCTTCCGCCCTTCGAGCGCATCCGGCCCGAGCACTACCTGCCGGCCTTCGAGGCGGCGCTGGCGGCGCACGACGCCGAGATCGCGGCGATCGCAGGCGAGGCCGCGGCGCCGAGCTTTTCCAACACCGTCGCGGCGATGGAGCGGGCGGGCCTCGCCCTCGATCGGGTCGCCGGGGTGTTCTACAACCTCACCGGCAGTCACACGAACCCCGAGCTGCAGGCGATCGAGCGGACGATCGGCCCCAAGCTCTCGCGCCACGGCAGCGCGATCTACCTCAACCCCGAGTTGTGGTCGCGCATCTCCGCGGTGGACGCCGACGCCGAAGGCCTGGGCGACGAGGAGCGCCGGGTGCTGTCGCGCTACCGCACCCGCTTCCGCCGCGCGGGCGCCGACCTCGGGCCGGAGGACAAGCTGCGCGTCGCCGAGATCGCGGCGCGGATGTCGGAGCTCGGAACCCAGTTCAGCCAGAACCTCCTCGCCGACGAGAGCCGCTTCCTGCTGCCGCTGGACGCCGCCGAGGACCGCGCCGGCCTGCCCGACTTCCTGGTCGCCTCGGCCGCCGACGCCGCCAAGGAGCGCGGCGGCGCGCACAGCCACGTCGTCACCCTGTCGCGCTCGCTGATCGAGCCGTTCCTCGTATCCTCGACACGGCGCGACCTGCGCGAGCGCGCCTACGAGGCCTGGATCCGCCGCGGCGAGGGCGGCGGCGACACCGACAACCGCGGCATCATCCGCGAGATCGTACAGCTCCGCGCCGAGCGGGCGCGGCTGCTCGGCTTCGACAGCTTCGCCCACTTCAAGCTCGACGACACCATGGCGGCGACCCCGGATGCGGCGATGGACCTGCTGCGCGAGGTCTGGACCCCCGCCCTCAAGCGCGCCGGCGCCGAGCGCGACCGGCTGCAGGCGATCGTCCAGGCCGAGGGCGGCAACTTCGCGCTCCAGGCCCACGATTGGCGCCACTACGCCGAGAAGCTGCGGCGGGCCGAGCACGACCTCGACGAGAGCGAGATCAAGGCGTACCTGCCGCTCGATTCGGTGATCCATGCCGCCTTCGACACCGCCTCGCGCCTGTTCGGCCTGACCTTCGCCGAACTCCCGGACGTGCCGCGCTACCACCCGGACGTGCGCGCCTGGCGCGTCGGAAACGCCGACGGCTCGGAGGTCGGCACCTTCCTCGGCGACTACTTCGCGCGGCCGACCAAGCGCAGCGGCGCCTGGATGAGCGCCTTCCGCTCGCAGGAGCGGCTCACCGGCGACGTGAAGCCGATCATCGTCAACGTGATGAACTTCGCCAAGGCCCCGGCCGGCGAGGCGCCGCTGTTGTCCTTCGACGACGCACGCACCCTGTTCCACGAGTTCGGCCACGCCCTGCACGGGCTCCTGTCCGACGTGACCTATCCGGTGCTGGCCGGCACCGCGGTGTCGGGCGACTTCGTCGAGCTGCCCTCGCAGCTCTACGAGCATTGGCTGGAGCAGCCGGAGGTGCTGCGGACCCATGCCCGCCACCATCGCACCGGCGAGCCGATGCCGGAGGCGCTGCTGACGAAGCTGCTCGCCGCCCGCACCTTCAACCAGGGACTCGCCACCGTGGAATACACCTCCTCGGCGATCGTCGACATGACCCTGCACCTCTCGGCCGGGGGCGAGGACGGCCTCGACGTGGGCGCCTTCGAGGCCGACGCGCTGGAGCGGATCGCGATGCCGTCCGAGATCAACATGCGGCACCGCACGCCGCATTTCGCGCACATCTTCTCGGGCGACGGCTATGCCGCGGGCTACTACAGCTATCTCTGGTCCGAGGTGCTGGATGCCGACGCGTTCGACGCCTTCCGCGAGGCCGGCGACATCTTCGATCCGGCCACCGCGAAGCGCCTTCGCACCTACGTCTACGGCGCCGGCAACCTGCGCGACCCGCGCGAGGCCTACACCGCCTTCCGCGGACGCCTGCCGAGCACCGGACCGCTGCTGCGCAAGCGCGGGCTGGCGGCCTGACCTCCGGGTCGGGCAGCGGCCGCATCGCACGCCTGCGGCCCTACGGGACCGGGGGCGGAATGGGCCGACGAGGCCCGGCGGGGGCGGTAACCCTTCGGTAAACAAACGTCCTTAACCAAAGCTTTCGACAGAGATGCCGGACGCGGAGGCGAGGGCCATGACGACGAACATCGATTCGCCCGCGGAGGCCGTGAAGGCCTCGCCGGACGCGCTGCTGAAGGCTGCCGTCTCCGGTGGCAAGCCCAAGGCGGCGCCGGCCGCACCGACGGCCGCCAAGGTTGGCCGCCGCCTCGACGGGGTGGCGATGGGTCTGGCCGGGGCCGCCCTCGCGCTCGGCACGGTGCTCGGCGCCGGCACCGCGATGCTGGCGACACCCCGTTCCGAGGGCACGGGCGTCGTGCTGGCCGAGATCAACGCGGCCCTCGAAGCCAACCGGCTGGAGGCCTCGCGCCTCGCCATCGCCTCCGACCGCCTCGACAAGTCGGTCGCCGCCCTCAAGGAAGTCTCCGAGGCCGCCCGCAGCGAGGCGAAGGTCCGCGGCGGCGCGCTGACGGAGATGGTCGGCAAGACGGAAACGGCCCTGGTGGCCAAGATCGCGGCCCTGGGCGAGCGCATCGACCAGGCCGAGAAGGAGCAGGCCGCCCGCCTTGCGGCGACGACCGCGCAGGCGGACAAGCGCGCGGTGGCGGCAGCCACCGCTCCGGCGCCCGTGCCCGCTCCTCTACCGGCCGCCAAGGCGGAGCCGGTCCAGACCGGAAGCATCACCGAACCCAAGCCGAAGCCCGCGATCGTCGAGTCCTGGGCCGTGCGCGACGTATACGACGGCACCGCCATGCTGGAGGACCGCCGCCGCCGCCTCGTCGAGGTCGCGATCGGAGATTCGATCCCCGGCGTCGGCCGGGTCGAGGCCGTCGAGCGGCGCGGGCGGGAATGGGTGGTGGTGACGCGTCAGGGCCTGGTCACGCCGCAGCCCTGGTAGGGCGCGGGGAAAACCGTCAGCTCGAGGCGATCGGCGTCGGGGTGAGGGTGCCGGCGCCGACCGGGAAGCGATGCTCGATCGTCATCGGATCGGCCATGATCGCGGCGCGCTCGGCGCGCTGGCGGCCATGCGTGAGGGCGCGGGTCTGTGCGGTGCGCGTCGGGTGCAGGATGGCCGCGAGAAGGGCTTGGCCTTCGAACTGGGACCCGAGGTTCTTGGCGTCGAAGACGGGCATGACCGGCCTTGCAGAGACAGCGGAGCGTCGGCACCGACGGCCCAGAAGAACTGGACCGTGCGGGAGTAACGGGGACAAGCTGAACAAGTTCCGAACCTTTGAGGATCGAAACTCTTTTTTCATCATTGCATTGCGGCGGCCCGGCCATGGTGCGAGATCGCACGCCGACTTGCAGCAGGGAGCGATTTCCAGACTACGCACCCTGGGTAGAACGCCGTCGCAAGTCGTCGCGCGCGGTGCGCGTGCCGCGCTGCCTGCCGGAAAAGCATCCGTTGCACGCCTGCGCGATCAGCGGGTGTCCTCGCGCAGCAGCTCGGTGTTGACCGCGAACGCCGCCATCGCGCCCTCCGCGGCGGCGGCGACCGCGAACTGCACCCGGCGCGAGGCGTCGCCGGCGACGTAGAGCCCGGGCACGTTCGTCTTCTCGTATTCGCGGGTCGGCACCACGCCGGCCTCGTTCAGGGTGCAGCCGAGCTGCGTGATGAGCGTCGAGGGCAGACAGCCCGTCGGCATCAGGAACACCGCGCGGCAGGGTAGGGCGGTGCCGTCGGCGAAGGCGAGGTGCGTCGGCCCGTCGGCGTCGCCGTCGAGGCGTGCGATCGGCGCCTGGACCAGCCGGACCCCGTTGCGCGCCAGGCGGGCGCGGTCGTCGTCGGAGAGTTCGGTCGGGTGGCCGTCGGTGCACAGCGTCACGTCGCGGCTCCACGCCGTCAGCTCCAGGGCGAACCCCTTGGCGACCGGGCCGTGGGCGTAGGCGGCGATGGCGCTGTCGCGCCGCTCGTAGCCGTCGCAATAGGGGCAGGAATGGACGCCCGCGCCCCAGTAGTGCGCGAAGCCGTGGATCGCCGGCAGATCCTGGTGCAACCCGGTGGCGAGGATCAGGCGGCGGGCGGATTCGCGGCGCCCGTCGGCGAGCGTGATCGCGAACCCGTCCGCGACCGCTTCGGCCCCGATCGCCTCGCCGTCGCGAAGCTCGACGGTGTCGTAGCGGGCGAGGTCGGCGCGGGCGAGGGCCCGGAGTTCGTCGGGCGGCGTGCCGTCGCGGGTGAAGACGCCCCAGGTCAACCGGGCGGCGGCGTTGCGCGGCGTGCCCTGGTCGACGAGCAGGACCCGGCGGCGGCAGCGCCCGAGGATCAGGGCGGCGTTGAGGCCCGCCGGGCCGCCGCCCACGATGATGACGTCGTGCATGCCGCAGCACCTCCGGATGTCGCCCCCGATCCCCTCCCTGGGCTCAAGCCGCGGCATGCGCGAACGTTTCTCGGGAGCGGACACGAAAAAGGGCGCCGGGGCGCCCTTCGTCGTCGTCCGGTCGCGCGGCCCGTCAGGCGGCGGCGGACTTCACCGGGATGCCCTTCTCGGCCAGGAAGGTCTGCAGCTCGCCCGACTGGAACATCTCGCGGGTGATGTCGCAGCCGCCGACGAATTCGCCCTTCACGTAGATCTGCGGGATGGTCGGCCAATTGGAGAAGGCCTTGATGCCGTCGCGGATGCCGGCGTCGGCCAGCACGTTCACGCCCTTGAACGGCACTTCGAGGTAGTTGAGGATCTGCACGACCTGCCCCGAGAAGCCGCATTGCGGCATGGTGGGCGTGCCCTTCATGAACACGACCACGTCCTGGGACTTGATCTCGTTCTCGATGCTTGCGTTGACGTCGGTCATGGGTTTCGGTCCTTGATCTGCAAGGGTGATCTAATGATGGTCGGGGCGCGCTTTCAACACCTCGGCGAGACGTTCCAGGGCGCGGTCCATGTCGAAACCGTCCGACGACATCTCCTCGGGGGTGAAGGGCATCCGGTCCGGCAGTCCGCCGAGCAGCCGGTGGCCGAAGACGTCGAGCGAGGCGTCGGCGATCGTTTTGGCGTTCGCCCAGAGGCGCTCCCAATCGATCCTCTGGCGCAGGGAGGGACGATAGTTCCGCTGCGCCGAGGCCTGGAAGACCAGGACCTCCTTGCGCCAGGAACGGGTCGACTGCGCAGCCGGCGCGGAGGCATATTTCAGCACGTCGATCAGCATCTGGGACATCGCGCTCTCGACGCGATCGATCTCGGACCGGCCCACGCCCTCGATCTCCTCGGCGACGTTCTCCCAATCGAGGACGTTCGACAGCTCGGGGCGCGTCGCGAGGGACCGCAACGCGGCGACCTGCTGGTCGGCCCACGTCACCGTGTCGTCGTCGTAGAGGCTCGGCTGGTCCATCGGCACCACCGCTGCGGCCACTAATCCTGCGGGACGCCCGTCGTCAGCGCAAGGGCGTGGAGCACGCCCCCCATCCGCCCCTGGAGCGCGCCGTAGACCATCTGGTGCTGGGCGACGCGGGTCTTGCCCTTGAACGCCGCCGACAGCACCGTGGCGGCGTAGTGGTCGCCGTCGCCGGCGAGATCCTTGATCTCCACCTTGGCGTCGGGCAGGGCCTCGACGATCATCCGCTCGATCTCGCGCGCGTCCATCGGCATCGGTCGGTTCCTTGGTCGGGGTTCAGGCGGCGGCCGGCAGGCTCGCCATGTAGGCCGGCAGCCAGCCTTCGTGCGCCTCGCGAAGCTCGGCGACGGATATGGTCTGCCCGCCCGGCAGGGTCAAACCGTCGCCCTCGACGACGCCGACCACCGAGGCGTCGATGCCCTGCGCCGAGGCGGCGTAGAGGATGTCGGTCGCGACCTCGGCCGGCACGGCGACGAGATAGCGGGCCTGGTCCTCGCCGAAGAGGTAGGCGTGGGCCGGCATGCCCTCGGGGGCCTCCGGCAGCGTCGCGCCGAACGAGCCGGCCATCGCCATCTCGGCCAAAGCCACCGCGAGGCCGCCGTCGGAGAGGTCGTGGACGGTGTCGACCTGTCCCGAGACGATCAGCCCGCGGACGAAGTCGCCGTTGCGGCGCTCGAGCGACAGGTCGACGGGGGGCGGCGCGCCCTCCTCGCGACCCTCGATCACCGACAGGTAGATCGACTGCCCGAGCCAGCCCTCGGCCGCGCCGACCAGCACCAGCACGTCGCCCGCGCGCTTCAAGGCGATGGTGGCGTGGCGCGCCACGTCGTCGAGCACGCCGACGCCGCCGATGGTCGGGGTCGGCAGGATGCCGACGCCGTTGGTCTCGTTGTAGAGCGAGACGTTGCCGGACACGACGGGGAAGTCGAGCGCCTTGCAGGCCTCGCCGATGCCCTGGATGCAGCCGACGAGCTGGCCCATCACCTCGGGTTTTTCCGGGTTGCCGAAATTGAGATTGTCGGTGATCGCGAGCGGCCTGCCGCCGACGGCGGTGATGTTGCGCCACGCCTCGGCCACGGCCTGCCGCCCGCCCTCGACGGGGTCCGCCTCGCAATAGCGCGGCGTCACGTCAGCGGTGAGGGCCAGCCCGCGCGGGCCGTCCTCGACGCGGACGATCGCCGCGTCGCCGCCGGGCTTCTGCACGGTGTTGCCGCCGATGAAGTGGTCGTACTGCTCGTAGACCCAGCGCTTCGAGCACAGCTCGGGCGAGCCGACGAGGCGCTTCAGCGCCTCGGTCAGCGAAGCGGGCGCGGCCACGTCCGCGGCGTGGATCTCGGGCAGGTGCGTGTTGGCGATGTGGGGCCGGTCGTAGAGCGGCGCCTCGTCGCCGAGCTCCTTGATCGGCAGGTCGGCGACCACGTCGCCGTGCCACTTCACCACGAAGCGCAGGGTGTCGGTGGTCTTGCCGATCACCGCGAAGTCGAGGCCCCACTTCACGAAGATCGCCTCGGCCTCGGCCTCCATGCCGGGCTTGAGCACCATGAGCATGCGCTCCTGGCTCTCCGAGAGCATCATCTCGTAGGGGGTCATGCCCGCCTCGCGGGCCGGCACCTTCTCGATGTCGAGCTCGACGCCGAGATCCCCCTTGGCGCCCATCTCGACCGCCGAGCAGGTGAGCCCGGCCGCGCCCATGTCCTGGATCGCGATGACCGCGCCGGACTTCATCAGCTCCAGGCAGGCCTCGAGCAGGAGCTTCTCGGCGAAGGGGTCTCCGACCTGCACGGTCGGACGCTTCGATTCGGTCTCGGCGTCGAACTCGGCCGACGCCATGGTGGCGCCGTGGATGCCGTCGCGACCGGTCTTGGAGCCGAGGTAGACGATCGGGTTCCCGACGCCGGAGGCCGCCGCGTAGAAGATCGCGTCGGCCTTCGCGAGGCCCACCGCCATGGCGTTGACCAGGATGTTGCCGTCGTAGCGCGGGTGGAAGCCGACGGCGCCGCCCACCGTGGGCACGCCGAACGAGTTGCCGTAGCCGCCGATGCCGGCGACCACGCCCGAGACGAGGTGCCGGGTGCGGGGATGGTCGGGCGAGCCGAAGCGCAGGGCGTTGAGCGCCGCGATCGGGCGCGCGCCCATCGTGAACACGTCGCGCAGGATGCCGCCGACGCCGGTCGCCGCGCCCTGGTAGGGCTCGATGAAGCTCGGGTGGTTGTGGCTCTCCATCTTGAAGACGCAGGCGAGCCCGTCGCCGATGTCGATGACGCCGGCATTCTCGCCCGGGCCCTGGATCACCCAGGGGCCCGTCGTCGGCAGACCGCGCAGGTGCTTGCGCGAGGACTTGTACGAGCAGTGCTCGTTCCACATCGCCGAGACGATGCCGAGCTCGGTCAGCGTCGGGTCGCGCCCGATCAGCCCGCGGAAGCGTTGGTACTCGTCCGGCGTCAGGCCATGCTGGCGGACGAGCTCGGGCGTGATCGGGACGTCGTTGCGGAACATGCGGCGGTCTCGACGAAAATCCGGTCCCGATGAGAAGGTGCCCATCGGTGAGGTAGGCGCCGGCTCGGGGGTCGCCACGGCTCTAGAGGGTAAGCGCCCGCCCTGGCAACATTCGATCGCGCGTCCGGGCGGGACCGTACCGGGGTCGAAGCGCTCAGGCCCGGGCCGGCGCGTCCGCGTCGGCCTCGGATGCGCTTCCGGGCTTCGCCCTGCGGCGGCGGTCGATCGCCGCGTGCACCGGTTCCGCGCCCGAGACGAGGGCGACGTAGTCGAACCCCTCCGTGTCCAGGCTCGACATCAACAACTGGAAGTGCATCTGGAACAAATTGAAGCGCCGCCCCCGGATCAAGCGGTCCTCGATCAGGTCTTCGAGGCGGACGTAGCGCGTCGCCGGGCGCGTCCGGTCTGGGGAGGGCACGTCGGAGGCGGTGAGCGGATCGCGCAGGTGGATCGACAGCCAGTCCCAGGGGGCGCGCACGTCGAGCCAGCGGATGTGGTCGGCGGCGGCGAACCGCGCGAGCGCCGCCCGGAACGCCACGGCCGGCCGGTCGAGGGCGATCCAGGGAATCACGCTGCCGAGCGTCACGAACGAGACCGGGGTGTCGCGGGTGCCGAAGGCCGGGTCGGCCGTCAGGATGCGGTCGAGCACCTCGATTCCGAGGAAGCTCGAGGAGGAATGGCCGACCACCACGATCTCGTCGGCCGTCCCCTCCGCGGCGGCGATGCGCGCGGCCATCGCGTCGAGGCGGTCGGGCATCCGCGGCTCGCGTCCCGCCGCGTGGTCGTGGGTGAAGGCTGTGTCGTCGACGAGGTGGGCGCAGTAGAACGGCTTGCCGCGGGTGAGCGCCATGATGCCGGCCAGGATCGCGTAGGCCGCGACCGGCACCGCGAGCCATGACCAGGGCCGCCAGCCCGCCGGCAGCGCCGACGGCAGGAGGGCGCCGAGCGCGAGGCTCACGGCGACGAACAGCAGGAACAGGTACTGGACCCCGAAGATCACCATGGCGAAGCTGCGCGCCTCGCGGCGCAGGCGGCGCGCGTAGCCCGAGCGCCGAAGCCGCCACAGCAGGGCCGGCACCGTGCCCAGGCGCCGCCAGTTGGCGCGCGGGAAGCGGGCGCGGACGATGTCGTCCCAGCGCAGCAGGCCGTAGCGCGTGCGGGTGGCGCCGGATTGCACGGTCCAGTCGAGGCTCAGGCGGTCGGCGCTGCGCGACGGTTCGCTGACCGCGATGTCGACACCGCGGCGCGCCGCCGTCAGCCGGCTCTCGCGGCGGAAGAGGCCCCAGTAGGTCTCCGGTTGGCGCGGGTCGAAGCCGGGCAGGTAGAAGACCTGGCGCGTGGTCGTGCCCGGCCGATCGGTTGCGGGCCGCTCGACCGTGGGCAGGTCGGCCGCGGCCGTGTCGTTGGACTGGGGAATGACGACACGTTCCGGCGCTGGTGCTGGCAAGGGATTCCGGCTCCCTACACGACGGCGCGGCCCCGAGACGAGCGAAAAGACCGATTCCCGCCGCTCACGCGGCCGGGGGATGCGCCAGGAACTCGGCGATGGCCGCGACGAACCGGTCGCCGTAGGCCTCGCGCTTGCGCTCGCCGACGCCGTGGACGGTGCGCAGCGCGTAGAGGTCCACCGGCTTGCCCTTGGCCATCTCGATCAGCGTCCGGTCGGGAAACACCATGAAGGCGGCGATGTTCTCCGTGCGCGCGATCGTGGCGCGCAGGCCCCGGAGGTGCTGGAACAGGGCCTCGTCGGCGGGGCTCAGGTCGTCCGAGCCTGCGTCGCGCACGGCGCCCGCGCGGCGGCGCTCGCGCGGCTCGGCGGATTTCGGCTCCGGGTCGGGGCGGAGTTCCACGGGCTCGCGGCCGAACAGGATCGCCTCGCCCTTGTCGGTCATGGTGAGGCCGCCGTAGCCGTCGCCGTTCTCGGCCACCGCGCCGGCCGCGAAGAGCTGGCGCAGGATCGCCCGCCAGGCGGCGACCGGCTTGTCGGCGCCGACGCCGAAGGTCTTGAGCTGCTCGTGGCCGTTGCGGCGGATCGGCTCGCTCGCCTTGCCGTGGACGACGTCGCAGACGTAGGCCGCGCCGTAGCGCTGCCCGGTGCGCACGATCGCCGAGAGGATCTTCTGGGCCGAGACCGTGCCGTCGACCAGCGTGACGCCGCCGCGGCAGAGGTCGCACCGGCCGCAATGGCCGCTGGCCTCGTCGAAGTAGGCGAGCAGCGACTGCCGGCGGCAGGCCGCGCCCTCGCACAGCGAGATCATGGCCTCGAGCTTGCGCCGCTCGACGCGGCGGCGCTCGTCCGGCACCTCCTTCTCGTCGATCTGGCGGCGGCGCAGCGCCATGTCGTCGAGGCCGTAGAGGGTCAGGGTGTCGGCGGGCAGCCCGTCGCGGCCGGCCCGGCCGATCTCCTGGTAGTAGCCCTCGACGTTGCCCGGCATGTCGGCGTGGCAGACGAAGCGCACGTCCGGCTTGTTGATGCCCATCCCGAAGGCCACCGTCGCGGTCATCACGACGCCGTCCTCCTGCAGGAAGGTGTCCTGGTTGCGCATCCGCGTGCCCTGGTCGAGGCCGGCATGGTAGGCCAGCGCGTTGAAGCCGTCCTTCTTCAGGCTCTCGGCCAGCTGCTCGGTGCGCTTGCGCGACGAGCAGTAGATGATCCCGCTCTCGGAGCGGCGGTGCTTGAGGAAGCGCTCGATCTGCCGGGTCGGGTTGTCTTTGGCGGCGAAGGTCAGGCCGATGTTCGGCCGGTCGAAGGAGTGCACGAAGGTCCTGAGGTCGCGCCCTTCCGGAAACAGCCGCTCGGCGATCTCGGCCCGCGTCGCCTTGTCGGCGGTCGCCGTCAGCGCCACGGTCTGGACGTCGCCGAGCGCCTCGCGCGCCCGCGACAGGGCGCGATATTCCGGGCGGAAGTCGTGGCCCCATTGCGAGACGCAATGCGCCTCGTCGACCGCGAGCCGGCGGACGCCGGCGCCGCGCAGCGCGTCCATGCAGCCGTCCATCAGCAGCCGCTCGGGCGAGACGAAGAGCAGGCGCAGCTCGTTCGCGCGGATCATCCGCCAGGTCTCGCGCGAGACGGATTCGGCCACCGACGAGTTGAGCGTCGCGGCCGCGACCCCGAAGCCGCGCATCTGCTGCACCTGGTCGTGCATCAGCGCGATCAGCGGCGAGACCACGACGGTGAGCGAATCCTCGACCAGCGCCGGCAACTGGTAGGTCATCGACTTGCCCGAGCCCGTCGGCATCACCGCGAACACGTCCGCCCCGGACAGCACCGCCTCGATCACCTCGTCCTGGCCAGGGCGGAAGTCGTCGTAGCCGAAGGTGGTCTTGAGGGCGCGCCGCGCGTCGTGGAGTCGTGAGGTCATGCCTGTCCCAGGTGCGGCGGCCGCTTGCCGGAGGGTTGTGTATACACTAGCGTTCACGCGTCTACACGGAGGCGAGGGCGATGCCCCTAAATATCCGAAGCGAAGAAGTGAACCGGTTGGCGGAGACGCTGGCCTCGGCCGCACGCGTCAGCAAGACGGAAGCCGTGCGTATGGCGCTCGCCAACGAGTTGCAACGGCGCGATGCGTCGCTGACCGCGTTCCTAGACGGGATCAAGCTGATCCAGGATCGCATCGCGGCCCATCCGCAAACCGGGCTGGAGGCCGACAAGGCGTTCTTCGACGCGTTGAACGGCGAGCCCTGATGTTCGTCGACGCCTCGGCGATCGTCGCGATCCTCGCCGGCGAGCCCGGGAACGCGTCACTGGCGCGGGCCATCAAAGCGGCGCGCGATCCGATCACGTCCGCGCTGGCCATCTTCGAGACCGCGAGCGCGCTCGCCCGGAAGAACGCGATGACGGTCGAGGCCGCCGAGACGGAGACCTACGCCTTCCTGGCGCTGGCGGGCATCCGGATCGTCGGCCTCGGCGACGCGGAAGTGCGCGACGCGCTCGCCGCCTATGCCCGCTTCGGCAAGGGCCGGGGCCACCCGGCCCGGCTGAACATGGGCGACTGCTTCGCCTATGCCTGCGCGCGCGTCCACGACGTGCCGCTCCTCTTCGTCGGCGACGACTTCCCGCAGACCGACATCCACTCGGCGGCAGGCTGAGGCGAAGTGGCCCGAGGCGATTACCCGATCCGCATGATTTCGGCGGCCTCGCCGAGGCCGTCGAACATCGCCGGGTCGGCGCCCGTCATGAACACCTGCCCGGGCAGCGCGTCGAGCGCCTCGAACAGGCCGGCGCGGCGGCGCGGGTCGAGGTGGGCGGCGACCTCGTCGAGGAGGATCAGCGGCGCGATCCCGCTCATCGCCCGCACCAGCCGGGCGTGGGCCAGCACGAGGCCGATCAGCAGCGCCTTCTGCTCGCCGGTCGAGGCGGTCGCGGCGGGCACGTCCTTGGGGCCGTGGCGGACGACGAGATCGCTGGTCTGCGGGCCGGAGAGCGTGCGCCCGGCGGCCCGGTCGCGCGCGCGGCCGCGGGCGAGCGCAAGGCGGAAGCGGTCTTCCGCCTCCAACGCCGGCCACACCGCCACGAGGTCGTCGAGGTCGCCCTCCAGGCGCAGGGCCGCCCAGGGAAACGGCTGCGCGTCGTCGCGGGTCTCGTGGATCAGCCGGTCGAGGCGCTCGGTGGTCTCGCGCCGGGCCAGCGCCACGGCGACGCCGAGCTCGGCGACCTCGCGCTCGATCGCGTCGAGCCAGCGGCCGTCGTTCGAGCGTTCTTCCAACAGCCGGTTGCGCGAGCGCAGCGCCCGCTCCATCGCCGAGACGCGGGCGCCGTGGCCGGAATCGACGGCGAGGACGAGGCGGTCGAGGAAGCGGCGGCGGTCGCCGCCGGGCCCGCGGAACAGCCCGTCGAGGTCCGGCGTCAGCCAGACCACGCGCACGAACTCCGAGAAGGCGACGGGGGAGGGCGCGCCGGCCCCGTCGACCCGGCAGAGCCGGCTGGTGCGCCCGTCGAAGCCCGGCGGCTCGCAGCCCGTGCCGAGGCGATGCTCGGCGCCGTCGCGCGCCAGCGTCACCGAGACGGCGAACCCGCCGGGACCGTCCTTGCGCGCCATCGTGGCGAACTCGGCCCGCCGGAGCCCGCGCCCGGGGGCGAACAGCGAGACCGCCTCCAGGATGTTGGTCTTGCCCGCCCCGTTCTCGCCGACGAGCGCGACGAAGCGCGACGACAGCGGCAGGTCGAGGTCGGCGTGGTTGCGGAAGTCGCGGACGGTCAGGCGGGTGAGGCGCTGGGCATCCGCATCGAGCTCACTCATGCGACCAAGTCTGGGAGCGATCACGCGCACCGTGCAGCACGCGGTCGATCAGCACACGCTCGTCGTGCACGCGGTGGAGGATGATGTAGGCCCGGAACACGAGGATGCGGACGTCCGGTGCGATGTCGGGGGCAGGGCGCCCCTGCATCGGGTGGCGCGCCAACGATTGGCAGCGGCTTCGCAGCTCCGAGACGAAGCCGACCGCCCGTTTCGGATTGTCGGCCGCGATGAAGTCTGCGATCTCGCGAAGGTCTGCCCGAGCCTGCCGCGAAACGACGACGGATCTCAAGCGCCGGCCTTCACCCGCGTGGCCGCGTCGTCCGCGAGGCTATCGAGGAGGGCGTCGATCGGCTCGTAGTCGCCGCTCGCAACGCCCTCGTTCCAGGCCTCGCGCAGGTCCGACAGTCGCGCCTCCCGGGCGTGCAAGAGGCGCAGCCCTTCCCTAACGGCGCGATCGGCCGACGGATAACGGCCATCCGCCACCAGACCGTCCACGAAGGCGGCCTCGGCGGGATCGAGAACGATGGGCTTGGTCATGGGGCGCACCTCGGCGCAGCCAGTGTACCCGGCGGCCGTGCCGGTGGCGAGCCTCACACCCGCATCGGCATCAGCACGTAGAGCGCGGAGGCGCCCTCGCGGTCCTGGATCAGGGTCGGCGAGCCCGGGTCGGCGAGCTTGAACAGGGCGGTGTCGCCCTCGAGCTGGCCGGTGATGTCGAGGAGGTAGCGGGCGTTGAAGCCGATATCGAGGCCGGCGGCCTCGTAGTCGACGTCGAGCTCCTCGGTGGCGCTGCCCGAATCCGGGTTGTTGACCGAGAGCGAGAGGCGCCCTTCCTGCAGGCCGAGCTTCACCGCGCGGCCACGCTCCGACGAGATCGTCGAGACCCGGTCGACGGCGCGCGCGAAGGCGTCGCGCTCCACCGTGAGGCGCTTGTCGTTCCCGGCCGGGATCACGCGCTGGTAGTCGGGGAAGGTGCCGTCGATCAGCTTCGAGATCAGCGTCACGCCCGAAGCGAAGCGCAGGCGGATCTTGGCCGGCGACAGGTCGATCGCGACGCTGTCGCCGCCGTCGTCGACGAGCTTCTGAATCTCGGCGACCGCCTTCCGGGGCACGATGATGCCCGGCATGCCGGCGCTGCCCTCCGGCGCGTCGATCTCGACGCGGGCGAGCCGGTGGCCGTCGGTGGCCACCGCGCGGAGCTTCAGCCCCTCGGACTCGATGGTGTGGAGGTAGATGCCGTTGAGGTAGTAGCGCGTCTCCTCGGTGGAGATCGCGAACTGGGTCTTCTCGATCAGCCGCTTGAGGTCGGACGCCCCTATGTGGAAGCTGTGCGGCAGCTCGCCCGCGGCGAGGTCCGGGAAGTCGCCCTCGGGCAGCGCGCCGAGCGCGAAGCGCGAGCGGCCGGAGCGGATCGTCATCTGGCCGGATTCGCCGCCGGTCTCCAGCGAGACCTGCGCCCCCTCGGGCAGCTTGCGCACGATGTCGTAGATGACGTGCGCCGGCACGGTGGTGGCGCCGGGATCGCTGACGTCGGCCGGCACGGTCTCGGTCACCTCGATGTCGAGGTCGGTCGCCCGCAGCTGCAGGCCGCCGTCGGTGGCGCGCAGCAGCACGTTCGACAGGATCGGGATCGTGTTGCGCCGCTCCACGACGCGGTGCACGTGGCCGAGCGACCGTAGGAGGGCCGCACGCTCGACAGTGACTCTCATCGCAGTACTCTGAATGCTCGAAGGACCGTGCTCGA
This sequence comes from Methylobacterium sp. WL120, assembly GCF_008039465.1. Classification (NCBI taxonomy): domain Bacteria; kingdom Pseudomonadati; phylum Pseudomonadota; class Alphaproteobacteria; order Hyphomicrobiales; family Methylobacteriaceae; genus Methylobacterium; species Methylobacterium sp. WL120. Next base: position 19,945 of record NZ_VRUT01000012.1, read on the forward strand.
ACGCCGCCGCGGCCGGCGGGTTCGGAGTTTGGCCGTTCAGCTTGGCGAAGGGGCGCCGCGAAGGCAAGGGCGCGATTCGTCCCCGCACAGGGTATGGGCGGGCGCTCGGCCCGCCCCCGTGCCGTCCTCCCCGCCGGGGGAGGAGGCGCGATCAATCCTGGAGCATGCGCTTCAGGAGCTCGACCTCGTCGCCGAGCACCGTGTCCTCGCCGATCAGCTTCTCGATCTTGCGCACGGCGTGGAGCACCGTGGTGTGGTCGCGGCCTCCGAAGCGGCGGCCGATCTCGGGGAGCGAGCGCAGCGTCAGCACCTTCGACAGGTACATCGCGATCTGGCGCGGCTTCACCACGGCGGCGGTGCGGCGCTCGCTGAGGATGTCGGAGCGCGAGACGTTGTAGCGCGAGGCGACGAGCTTCTGGATGTCCTCGATCTTGATCCGCTTGGGCTCGCGGTTCTTCACGAGGTCGCGGATCGCGGTCTCGGCGGTCTCCATGGTCACGGCGGTGCCGGTGAGCGTGGCGTGGGCCAGCAACCGGTTCACGGCGCCTTCGAGGTCGCGGCCGTTGGCCGTGATCGCGCGCGCCACGTAGGTCGCCACCGCCGGCGAGACCTCGAAGCTCGGATGCGCCACCCGCACCGCCGCGAGCCGGGCGGAGAGGATCGAGGCGCGCAGCTGCTCGTCGAGCATCCCGATCTCGACCACGAGGCCGCCGGCGAGCCGCGAGCGGACGCGCTCGTCCAGGGCCTCGAGCTCCGTCGGCGGCCGGTCGGAGGCGACGACGACCTGGCGGCCGGCATCGATCAGCGCGTTGATGGTGTGGCCGAACTCGGCCTGGATCGACTTGCCCTGGATGAACTGCACGTCGTCGAGGATCAGCAGGTCGATGCCGCGCAGGCGCTCCTTGAAGGCCAGCGCGTTCTGCGTCTTCAGGGCGTTGACGAAGCCGTACATGAAGCGGTCGGCGGTGAGGTAGATCACCCGACGGCCGGCCTCGCGGGCGGCGTGGCCGATGCCGTGCAGCAGGTGGGTCTTCCCGAGGCCGACGCCGGCATGGAAGTACAGCGGATTGTAGAGCGCGCCCTCGCCGTCGTGGCGGGCGACGCGGTCGGCGGCGGCATGCGCCAGGGAATTCGAGCGGCCGAGCAGGAAGTTCGCGAAGGTCAGGCGGGCGTCGAGCGGCGCGCCGTTCAGCTCGCCGGCGATCTCGGCGCGCATGTCGGGGGCCGGCGTCGTCGGCATCGGCGCGGGCATGCCGGCGGCGTGGAGGCGGGCCAGCGGACCGCTGGTCGGGCCGGGCTTCGGGGCGCCCGGCGCCACCGGGCGGACCGGGGCGGTGGTGCCGCGCACGCCGACCTCGATGCGGCCGACCTCTTCGACCTCGGCCTTGAAGGTGTTCAGCACCCGATCGAGGTAGTGCGATTCGATCCAGCTCTTGAGGAACCGGGTCGGCACGGTGAGGCGGGCGGTGCCGCCCACGACGCAATCCAGCTCCAGGCGGGCGAACCAGCTCGCGAACACGTCCTCGCCGAGCTCGGCCCGCAGGCGGCGCTTCACGCGACCCCAGGCCGCCGCAGCCTCCGCGACCCCGTTTGCTCCGCCGCTTCCGCCGCCGCCCGACACGCTCTCGTCGACATGCATCACTGACACTCTCCTCGCACCGAGGACGGGAGACCCGCCGACGGGGCGTACGCACGCACACTGGAACACCCCGCGAACACGGGCGGGGCGCAAAAATCGGCGGGAGTCAACCCGTCCGACGACGCTGCTGGTCGATTGGGAGAGCCTATCAACAATTACCTACGGTAGTTTTAACAGTGGGACTTGCGGGGAAAGCCTTGATCGGAGCTGCAGCGAGTCGAGCGGAGTCGAGCCGAAGACCGATACCGCTTTGATTCGCCGAACGATTCGGGGTGATGTGGGAGATGCTGTGCCTTTGCTCAGGCGCGGTGAGGTTTTGTTAAGCTACACCTGCCCCGAAGACTCCGCAACGAAATCGATTTTTGGAAATGGGTTAACGCTTCGTCATCGGGCGGGCGCGGACATGGCGCGAACATCGGCGGGGCGTTCGGGGGGTTTTGGCGGGCAATCTCGGGCGCCGATCAGACACCGTCGCCGGACATGTCGGCGCCGTCTCCGCCTCTTCCCGCTTCTACGGGCGGGACCATCGCAGAAGGCGATTTGCTCTTCGGAAACCCGTTGGCAGCACCTCCGTCGTCCCGGGGCCGCGCAGCGGGGCCCGGGATCCAGAACCGCAGGTCGCGCAGTATTTGGCGGCGTCGGTGGTTCGGATTCCGGGCTCGCCTGCGGCGCCCCGGAATGACCGCGCGGTGCCGTCTGCAATGGATCTGAGCCAGGGGCGTGGGCTGGGACGAGTTGCGCGCCCGAGCCTAAGGGGTCACGCACCTCATCCTGTCCTTCTCCCCATGGGAGGAGGAACCCGCGTCGGATCGGCGAGCCCTGTGGCCGACAGACAAGGGAGCGGACGACTCGAACGAGAACCACATCGCGGGCGCGACGCGAACACGAAAAAGCCCGGCGCGAAGGCCGGGCTTTTTCGTAACGGGTTCGGAGGGTTCGTCGGCGGCGCCGACGGCGGTCGCGCTTAGGCGGCGACGGCCAGGGCCTTCACGCGGGCGGCGAGGCGCGAGACCTTGCGCGAGGCGTTGTTCTTGTGAACGATGCCGCTCTGGGCGGCCCGCATGATCTCCGGCTCGGCGGCGCGAAGCGCGGTGAGGGCGTCGGACTGCACGCCCGAAGCGATCGCCTCCTCGACCTTGCGGACGAAGGTACGCATCCGGGAGCGGCGCGAGCGGTTGATCGCCGTGCGCTTGGCGATCTTGCGGGTCATTTTCTTGGCCGACACGGTGTTGGCCATGGGCATCCTCGTATCAAAGGGCGGGGACCTTCGAGCTCGGGGAGCCTCGGATCGGTCTGCGCTGGGTGTGGCGAATGGCGAAGCCGACGACGCGCGCAACCGCACGGGCCCTCGGCAGAGCCGGCTCTATAGCCACGGGACGCCGCGTCGTCAACGCACCTTGATGCACCGGCTTACCCGCGCCGGCTTGATCCCGCCCTGCCGGCCCCGGATGATGCCGGCCGTTCCAGGGAGGGGCCCGGCGTGGCGCACAGGGTGAGCGAGGCCGACGCGGCCCGTATCGCAAGGTTCCGTCCGGCGTCCGGCATGGAGACGCCGCGCTTTGCCGGCGTGGCGAGCTTCATGCGGCTGCCCTGCCGCGATCCGGGCGCGGCCGAGGGCGTCGAGATCGGCCTCGTCGGCATCCCGTTCGACGGGGCGACCACGAACCGGCCGGGCGCGCGCCTCGGACCGCGGGGCGTGCGCGAAGCCTCGACCGGCACGCGGGCGATCAACCATGCCAGCGGGATCGCGCCCTATGCTCTGGCGGCCTGCGCCGACCTCGGCGACGTGCCGGTGAACCCGGTCGATGCCGCCGAGACCTGCCGGCGGATCGAGGCGTTCATGCTCGGGCTCGCCGGCGCCGGCATCGTGCCGCTCTCCGTCGGCGGCGACCACCTCGTCACCTATCCGATCCTCCGGGCGCTGGGGCAGGGGCGCCCGCTCGGGCTCGTGCACATCGACGCCCACAGCGACACCGACGACCACCAGTACGGCGGCACCCGGCTCACCCACGGCACCCCGTTCCGCCGGGCGGTGGAGGACGGCGTGCTCGATCCGCGGCGCTGCGTGCAGGTCGGCATCCGCGGCAGCATGGACGCGGCGGACGAGCGCGACTGGGCCTGCGCCCAGGGCATCCGCGTCGTCACGATGGAGGAGGCAGCCGCCCGCGGGATGCCGGAGGTGGCGGCCGAGGCCCGCGCCGTCGTGGGCGCCGGCCCGACCTATCTCAGCTTCGACATCGACAGCCTCGACCCGGCCTACGCGCCGGGCACCGGCACGCCGGAGATCGGCGGCCTGACCACCCGCGAGGCCCTGGCCCTGCTGCGCAGCCTGCGCGGCCTCGACCTCGTCGGCGCCGACCTCGTGGAGGTGGCCCCGCCGCTGGACCCGTCCGGCCTCACCGCGCTCACCGGCGGCCAGCTCGCCTTCGAGATCCTGTGCCTGCTCGCCGATTCGGTGGCCGCGCGCCGGGCGGCGCGACGGGAATCCGATCAGACGACCGAGAACCGGTAGGTCGTCGTCGAGGCGAAAAGCTCACCCGGACGCAGCACGGCGGACGGGAAGCCGAGGTGGTTCGGCGCGTCGGGGAAGGCTTGCGTCTCGAAGCAGACCGCGTCGCCCGAGCGGTAGGCCCGCCCGCCCGGGCCGACCAGCGTCCCGTCGAGGTTGTTGCCGGTGTAGAGCTGCAGGCCCGGCAGCGTCGTCGCGACGTCGAGGCGGCGCCCGCTCGCCGGCTCGATGCAGGTCGCCGCCGGCCGCAGGCGCCCGTCCGCTCCGGCCAGGACGAAGCAATGGTCGTAGCCCTTGGCGATCACGAGCTGCTTGTCGCCCTCGCGGATGCGCCGGCCCAGCGGCATGCCGGCGCGGAAGTCGAACGCCGTGCCGGCCACCGGCCGCAACGCACCGGTCGGGACCTGCGTCGCGTCGGTCTCCAACACCGCGTCGGCCGCGATCGTGACGACGTGGCCCATCACGTCGCCCGCGCCTTCGCCCGCCAGGTTGAAGTAGCCGTGGTGGGTCAGGTTCAGCACGGTCGGGCGGTCGGTCTGCGCGCGGTAGTCGATCCGCAACGTCCCGTCCTCGGGCAGGCTGTAGGTCACGGTCACGTCGAGGTTGCCCGGAAAGCCCTCCTCGCCGTCGGGCGATCGGCGCGCGAGCGTGAGATGCTTGTCGTCGGCCGACTCCACCCGCCACATCCGCCTGTCGAACCCGCGCGGGCCACCATGCATCGCGTTCGGCGGCTCGTTGGTCGGCAGCGCGTAGGCGTGGCCGTCGATGGCGAAGCGCCCGTTCGCGAGACGGTTGGCGAAGCGCCCGATCAGGCCGCCGAAATGCGGGCTCTTCGTCTCGTAGCCCGCCACCGAGTCGAGCCCGAGCACGACGTTGGCCGCATGGCCCGCCCGGTCGGGCGTCTCGATCGCGGTGACGACGCCGCCGTAATCGAGCACCTGAACGCGAAGCGCGCCGCGCGCGAGGGTGAAGCGGGTCACCGTCTCGCCGTCCGCCGTCGTTCCGAAGGTCTCGCCCGCCATCCCTGGTCCCGACCGTGATCCGCCGCGCCGACCGTCGGCGACACCCTCGAAGACCGAACACCGGACCACGATCCGCCCGAACCGTCGCGGCCTGACCGCCGCGACCGCGGGGCGGCGGCGATGCGCCGGACCTCATGGGTTCCGACCCATGAAGCCCGGTGCAAGCGGAGGCATTCCGACCCGTCGTGCCATCCGGCCGCCTCCGAGGTCGACCGGACGTGGCCGGATCCGTCGCCCTCCAGGCCTGCCGGGAAGCGGACGTGGCCCCGATCAACCTCGACCGATGGGCTCGAGCGAACCCGAACCGAGTTGTTCGAGGATCCGCGTCAGCGCCACGCGGTTGTTCTTGTCGTCCGCGCTTTCGAGGGCGTCCTGCAGCACGAGCCGGATGTCGTCGGCCTCGACCCGCTCCATGTCCCAATCCGGATAGAGGCGCTCTCGTTCCTCCTCGCTCTGGCTCAGCGAAACGATATCGTAGTGGCGCTCGTCTCGATGCAAGGTCGCGATCAATTTCCGTATCTCGGCGGCCGGCCCCTCGATCCACTGGAAGAAAACGCCGCTGCCGAAGACCAGCACGCCGGTAATGCCGTGGGCAAGATTGTTGCGCTTGGCCGCTTCGACGATGCGGGTGACTTCGGCGTCGTCGACGTGTTCCGCGGCACGACTGCAATAGACGAAATGGTACAGAGGGACCAACGTCGCGTCGTCCGACTCGGCGCCGCGCGGAATGCCGTACTCATCGAACATGGGTGAGCTCGCTTCGTTGGCGGCAGGGAGACCGAGGCGTGGATGGGACGCTGGCGGCGCCCGCATCCACCGGACAGCATCGGTTCGATCAGGCTGTCGGCCATCCATCTTTCGAAGAACGCCGAGTCGTTCCCGATGCGCGTCGTTCCCGATGCGCGTTACGCGTCGTCGTATGCGGGTTCGGCGGCGAGCCGCTCGAATATTCTGAGCGCCTGCAGCGGAGTCGCCTGATCGATCGCTCCGTTGGCAACTTCGGCTTGCGACCACATCCAGGAACGGGCCGGATCGTCGCGCATCGCCCAGCCGGGGAATAAACGGTCCGTCACCGGGTGATAGGACAACCGCCGGATCTCCAGATGCCGGTCGTCCCTCAAGATCCGGGCATAGGTGGCATCCAGCACCTCGGCCGAGCCCTCCAGCAACTGCATGTAGACATCCGCCCTGCAAATGAGAGCGCCGGTGATCCCATCGCGCGCGTTGCAACGCCGCGATTGCGATAGGATGCCGTTGAGCATCGCTTGGTCGAACCCGAAAGGGCGTGAGGCATAGATGAGCTGAACGACAGACATTGCTGCTGGATCCTGTCAGGACGTCGGATTGGCAGAGCGATCTACATGCGGTCGTTCGAAAGCTCCGAGGATCCGTGGAAGCCGAGGACGTCGCCCGTCGGCGTCATGGCCTGGGCGAGCGTTCGGCGCCTGCGGACGACAGCAGCCTCTGTGCAAGCAGCACCGCGGTGGGGGCGTCGACCGCCGAGGCGTCGGCGCCGACCCGGGCGACATGTTCGGGCTGCTCAAGGAAGACGGGTCCCCCGACCATGACGCCGATCGAAGGATTGAGCGACGCCCGTCGTACCGCCTGGATCGATGCGGCGAGCTGATCCAGGCGGCTCTCGCAGCTCAGCGTGAGACCCACCACGCCGAACGATTCCGAACCGACGAGATCGGCGATCTCCTCGGGCGTGGAGGCGAGGCCGCTCGCCACGTGCCAGCCGGCCTTCCGCAGGAACTGCTCGACGATCGCCAAGCCGAAGGTGTGGAGCTCGCCGGGTGCTCCCATGAGCAGGATACGGCGCGCGCTGTCGTAGGGCGCCAGGCCTCCGTCCGAGCGGAACGTGGCCAGCAGGAACTGGAGTTGGGCGAGGCCGGCCGTGACCTCGATGAAGTCGCACAGGTCGTCGTCCCACATGCGTCCCAGCAGAGCCGCCGAAGGTGCGAGCAGGTCGAGGAACAGGTCGTCGACGCAGTAACCCTTGGCCGTCAGGGCCGTGAACGCGCTCAGGAGGGCCGCGACGTCGTGCCCGAGGATCAGATCCGTGAAGCCCGCGACCGTTTCCGTATCCAGCTTCGGCAGCACGTCCGACCGGACCTGCCGCTCGCCGCGATCGAGCAGCATCAGCCGGGGGATGATGTCCGTCTGGACGATGCGGCCGAGCGCGAGGGTTCGCTGCCGGGCCTGGTCGACGGATCTTCGCCGCGCATAATCCTCGCGGACATACGCGGCTTCCGCGATCCCCTCCGTGATCAGACCGGCCCACTCACGGTGGGGTGATCCCTGATCCAGCATTGCCTCATCCCCATGGTCCGGGGTTGGCGTCCCCGTTTGTCGTCGACCGTCGTCCGGCGAGTACGGGGTGCAACAGAGACGCAAATGCGCACGTTGTAAAGACGGCGACGGTCCCGGCGCTTGCCGCCGATGGCGGTGGTTTCGGCGGGCTGAAAAGCCTCCGCTCGCCGAGGCGGAGTTCCTCGAACGTTCCCCTGCCGCCGGCCGTGGCCCGAAGCGGACCGACCGCTCCCGACCCGGCTCGGAGGCGTCTCGCGGGTGCCCGCCGTCGGATCTTCACGGCCGGGGCGGGTCGGCTCACGGCACGGTCGCCGGCTCCACGGGATCGTCCGACAGCTGCATCCGGTGCAGGCGGGCGTAGGCGCCGCCCTGCGCGATCAGCGCCTCGTGCCGCCCGGTCTCGACGACGCGGCCGGCCTCCATCACCACGATCAGGTCGGCCTCGCGCACGGTCGAGAGCCGGTGGGCGATCACCAGCGTGGTGCGGCCCTTCATCAGCCGGGTCAGCGCGTCCTGCACCAGGCGCTCGGATTCGGAATCCAGCGCCGAGGTCGCCTCGTCGAGGAGCAGGATCGGCGCGTCCTTGAGGAAGGCGCGGGCGAGCGAGATGCGCTGGCGCTCGCCGCCCGAGAGCCGGCCGCCGGCCGGGCCGACGCGGAACTCGTAGCCCTCGGGCAGGCGCGAGACGAAGCCGTGGGCGGCGGCCGCCTCGGCGGCGGCCATGATCTCGGGCATCGTCGCGCCGGGCCGGCCGAAGCCGATGTTGGCCGCGATGGTGTCGTCGAACAGCACCACCTCCTGCGAGACCACCGCGACGGCGGCGCGCAGCGACGAAAGCGTCACCCCGCGCACGTCCTGCCCGTCGATGGCGACGGTGCCACCGGTGGCGTCGTAGAGCCGCGGCACGAGGTTCAGGAGCGAGGACTTGCCCGAACCGGAGCGGCCGACCAGCGCCGTGGTCGAGCCCGCCGGCACGACGAGGTCGATTCCCTCCAGCGCCGGCGCGTCGGCGCGGTAGCGGAACTGCAGGTTCCGGTAGGCGATCTCGCCGGGGCCGGGCTTGAGCGCCTTGGCGCCCGGCGCCTCGCGGATCGTCGGGGCCTCGTCCATCAGGGCGAAGTAGCGGGTGAGGGCGGCGGCCGCCTCCTGCAGGATCGCGTTGAGGGTGCCGAGCGCGCGGGCCGGCTGGGCGGCGAGCAGCAGGGCGGCGACGTAGCCGGTGAAGTCGCCGACCGTGCGCTCGCCCGCCATCACCCGCTGGCCGACCAGCATCAGCACCGCCGCCACGGCGAAGCCGCCGCCGACCTCGAGCAGCGGGTCGAGGCGACCGCGGGCGTTGGCGGCCTTCATCTTGAGGCGGCGGACCGAATCGAGCGCGTCCGCCGCGCGGCCCTTGAGGTAGCCCTCCATCGCGTAGGTCTTTGCGATGCGCACGCCCTGCAGGCTCTCGGAGATCAGGCTCGCGGTGGCGCCCATCTGCTCCTGGGTGGTGGTGGAGACGCGCCTGAGCTTCTTGCCGATCTTTCCGATCGGCCCGGCGACGAACGGCACGGTGACGGCGGCAACCCCCGTCAGCACCGGATCCATCCAGATCAGCGCGGCGACGAGGCCGACGAGCATCGCGACGTCGCGCAGCAGCACCGTCGAGATGCGGGTCAGAGCCTCCTTGATGAAGGCGAAGTCGGTGGTGAAGCGCTGGGTGAAGGCGGCCGGGCTCTCGCGGCCGAGCTGCGCCAGGTCGGCGTCGATCAGGTGGCCGTAGAGCGCCGCCTGCATGTCGGCCTCGACCCGGGTGACGACGCGGTTGGTCAGCACCGTCTGCCCGAACAGCGCGAAGCCGCGCACCGAGGTGACGACGATGACGATCAGCGGCCCGTAGGCGAGAGCGCCGGAATCCTTCCGGTCGAACGCGTCGAACGCACCCTTGATCAGCGCCGGGTACAGGCCGGTGGACGCGCCGACGAGCGCGATCAGCACCAGCACGACGGCCAGCGTGCCCCGGTGCGGCGACAGCCATTCGCGCCAGAGCCGGCGGAGCAGGGGGATCGTGTCGCCCTTCAGGCGCGCCATCGCGGATTCCGCAATCGTCCCGGCGAAGGGCGCCGGCCCACCGTCGCCCGAGGCGGCGGTGGCGCGGGTGTGCCGCCCTCGGCCCCGCGGATCAAGCGCCGCCTGGCCTCGGCGGGCGTCGCGGGGGCCGGCTCGTCGGTCGGGCCGCCTCCGTGCGGACCTGACCGCGTCCGTGTTTCGGTGGTCCGCCCCGCCCGGCGGCTTGGCGATGTAACACTATGACACTATCAACGCTCACGACCGGCGTGAGGAGCGTGACGACGATGAGGACCTGGACCGCAGCCTGGCGAAGCTTCGCACGCCTCTCGGCCCTGTCGCTGTGCCTGCTCGCCGGGTCGCTCCCGGCCTCCGCGGCGGAGCGCCTGCGGGCGGTGGCGACCTTTTCGATCCTCGGCGACCTCGTGCGGCAGGTCGGCGGCGACGCGGTCGCGGTGACGACGCTGGTCGGACCCGATGCCGACGCCCACGGCTACAGCCCGGCGCCGGGCGATTCGCGCACGCTGGCCGCCGCCGGCATCGTCTTCGTCAACGGCCTCGGCTTCGAAGGCTGGATCGACCGGCTGATCCGCGCCTCGGGCTCGAAGGCCCCCGTGGTCGTCGCCTCGGCCGGCGTCGCCACGATCCCCGGCCGCCACGACCATCGCCACGGCGAGGGCGGCCGCGATGCGGCGGGTGCGGACGCCGACCCGCATGCCTGGCAGAGCGTTCCCAACGCGAAGGTCTACGTCGCCAACATCCGCGACGGGCTGGCGAAGGCCGATCCCGGCCACGCCGCCGACTACGCCCGCAACGCCGAGGCCTACCTCGCCAGGCTCGACGCGCTCGACGCCGAGATCCGCGCCGCGCTCGCCCGGATTCCCGCCGACCACCGCAAGGTCATCACCACGCACGACGCCTTCGGCTACTTCAGCGCCGCCTACGGCCTGACCTTCCTGGCGCCGCAAGGGGTCTCCACCGACAGCGAGGCGAGCCCGCAGGACGTCGCCCGGATCATCCGCCAGGTCCGGCAGGACAAGGTCCCGGCGGTGTTCATCGAGACCATCGCCGACCCGCGCCTGATGCAGCAGGTCGCCCGCGAGAGCGGCGCGCGGATCGGCGACAAGGTCTATTCCGACGCGCTCCCCGGGCCGGGCGGGCCCGCCTCGACCTATCTCGACATGATGCGGAGCAACCTGCGCGCGTTCAGCGCCGCGCTTTCGCCTTCATAAGGCTCAGAGCAGGCCGAGCTGCCCGCCGCCGTCGCCGGCGCTGCGGCGCTTAGGGCCGTTCCCGACCAGCACGCCGGCGCCGGACACCATCGCCTTGAACGCGGCGACGTCGGCATAGGCCTGGACCTGGGTCCGGAAGCGCACGGGCGAGCACACGACGGGCCCGTTGCGGTCGTCGACCAGCGTCCAGAGCCACAGGCCGGTCGCATCCTCGGTGATATCGAACTGCATCGACGCCGCCCCCCGGCAGGTGCTGGATGCCATCCTGGATACGCGAGAAAAAAGCTCGACGGGTAAACGGCTTAGGCCGTTCAAGGCTTTGCCGGCAACGAACCGGCGAATCGGCCCGGTTGTCCCCGCTTTCCTCGGTTTTCACACGGAAGGCGGCCGGCACAGGCGACGAACGGCTTCGTCCTGCGGCCCGTCTAGTCGTGCGCGCGCCGCGTCAGCCAGAACGCCCAGAGGCCGAGCATGAGGCCACAGATCGGGAAGGCGAACATCAAGAGAACGTGCGGATCGCTCATCGGAGGGTCCTGAGAATCCTGCGTCCCAACCAATGTAGGGCCGCACTCGTCGTCGCGCAAAGGAGGAGGTTGGCGCCCAGGAGCGCGGCTCCGAAGTCGATGCCGGCGAGCCGCCCCGAGAAGACGGGCGCGAGGCCGCCGACGGCCAGAATCGCGATGGCGACGCCGTTCACGTAGGTCGCGGTCAGCTTGGCGCTCTCGTTGGCGACGAGCTTGGCCCGATCGCCCGCATCTCGCGGAGCCTCGGATTCAGTGGCCATCAGGCGGCATGGCGGGCAACCCGGCAGGGAGAAACGGTCCGCCGACGCCGCGGCGGCGGTCATGTCGACCCATGACAGATCGTAAACCGATGGTTAAGACGCCCGCTCTAGCTTGATCGTGAGAGTGACCGGCGCCGATCTCCGCGCGCCGGCCTTCGGGGGACCGACGTGCGTTGGGGGGCTGATCGCTGGCGCTTGTATCGGCTGGTCGGGCGCGAGGTCGCGCGGACCGCGCGCGCCGCCTCGGCGCGTCTCTCCGCGCCGCCGGACATCCTCGCCCGCGTCCGCGTCACCGGCCTGGTCATCGCGCCGCACGACCTGCGCACCTCCGACGCCACCTTCGCCGACGACATCTATGCCGGGCTGTTCGTCTTCGCCGGGCGCTCGCTGGCGGTGAGCGGCGGCTCGCCGTTCGACTACACCCCGCCCTCGCCGGAATGGGCCGACGTGCTCTACGGCTTCGGCTGGCTCAGGCACCTGCGCGCCGCCGACACCGCGCTCGCCCGCTCCAACGCCCGCGCCTTCGTGGCCGACTTCATCGCCGGGCGCGGCGACGCCGCCCTGGCGCGCCAGACGCCGGTGGCCGCGCGCCGGCTGATCTCGTTCCTCAGCCAGTCGCCGCTGGTGCTGGAAGGGGCCGACCACGCCTTCTACCAGGCCTTCCTGAAGGCGCTGGGCCGGGGCGCGCAGCAGCTCGAGCGCGACCTGCGCCGCGGGGTGCCGCCGCAATGGCGGCTGAACGCGGCGGTCGCCTTGTGCTTCGCGGGCCTGTGCTGCGAAGGCATCCAGCCGATCCTGCGGCGGGCCACCCGCGTGCTCTCGCGCGAGCTCGACCGCCAGATCATGGCCGACGGCGGCCACCGCTCGCGCGACCCGCGCTTCGCGATGGAACTGCTCCTCGACCTGCTGCCCCTGCGCCAGAGCTATCTCAGCCGCAGCGTCGAGCCGCCGGCGGCTTTGCTCGGCGCCATCGACCGGATGCTGCCGCTGCTGCGCCTGCTCCGGCACGCCGACGCCTCGCTCAGCCACTTCAACGGCATGGGCGCGACGGCCGCCGACCACCTGGCGACGCTGCTGATCTACGACGGCGCCCTGGCGCAGCCGATGATGCACGCGCCGAACTCCGGCTACGAGCGCCTGGAAGGCGGCCGCATCGTCATCGTGGCCGATGTCGGCGCGCCGCCGCCGCTGCCGTACTCGCTCAACGCCGGGGCCGGCTGCCTCTCCTTCGAGATGTCGAGCGGGCCGCAGCGGATCGTGATCAATTGCGGCCTGCCCGCGAGCGGCCCGGAGCTGCGCCGGCTCGCCCGCACCACCGCCGCCCACTCGACCGCCTGCGTCGCCGACGCGTCGTCCTGCCGCTTCCTCGGGTCGGGCGGGTGGTGGGGCGAGCGCGTCGCCGCGCGCTGGCTCGAGCGGCGGGTCGGCCCCGTGGTCCTGCGCGGCCCCGCGGCGGTGAAGGCCGAGCGCAGCGACGAGGGTCCCGCCACCGTGCTGGCCGCCCGGCACGACGGCTATGCCCGCGACCACGGCATCGTCCACGAGCGGCGCTGGCAGCTCGACGGCGCGGAGGGCCGCCTGGACGGGCAGGACGCGTTCCTGCGCCCGGCGACGAAGGCGGGCCGCGTGCGGACGCAGGACGTGGCGATCCGCTTCCACCTCCACCCGGCGATCGCCGTGCGGTCTTTGGAGGACGGGCTCGAATTGTCCTCGCCGCTGGGCGAGGTCTGGCGGTTCCACGCCACCGGCGCCGAGATCCGGCTGGAGGAGAGCGTCTACTTCGCCGGCCTCACCGGCGCGCGCCGCACCGACCAGATCGTGCTGCACCTGCCGGTCCACGACGACGTGCGCGTCGACTGGACGTTCGAGCGCCTCGCCTCCGCCCCGGGACGCGCGCCGACCGCCGCGGCCTGACCCGACCCAGCGCATCTCTTGGCAGCGATCCGAGCCGGAACGATACTCGGCCCACGGCCAGGGCTGCGACCGCCCCGTCGGATCGGAGGAAACGATGGGATTCCCCTTGGAGCAAAGCTCCGATTTTTCGACCGTTGCCGCTCGATACGATGCGACGCGCGAGATACCTGGGAACGTGCTCTCCACCTGTTACGACCGGCTCATCGAACAAAGCATGTTTCCGGCTGGCGGTAGTATCCTCGATGCTGGCTGCGGGACCGGACAGATCTCGATCCCGCTGGCGGAGCGCGGCTACGCCGTGCGCGGCATCGACATCTCGGAGGCGATGGTGGCGATCGCCCGCGCGAAGCTGCGTCCGGGCTGGAAGGCGGAATACGGGGTCGCCGACGTCCGCCGGATACCCGCCGGCGAAGGGCGCTTCGACGCCGTCGTCGTCTCCAAGCTCTTCATGCACATCGCGGATTGGCAGACGGCCTGCCGCGAACTGGTCCGCGTGCTGCGGCCGGGCGGAACGATCGTACATATCAACGAGCGCGGCCATTTCGCCAACAGTGTTCGCCGCCACTTCGCCAAGCGCGCCGACGAACTCGGCTTCGTGCGGCGGTTTCCCGGCGTGGACCCGAACTCCTATGCGCCGCTCATCGAATTCCTCGACGGGCTCGGTTTTTCCATGACCGAACCGGACATGGCCGACCTGCGATGGCGTTTTCCGATCACCTACGGCGAGGCTCTGGACGGGTTCCGGGAGCGACTCTTCGCCGAGTTCTGGGCCTTGCCGGACGACGCCTACGATCGCGTGCTGGCAGAGACCATGTCGTGGATCGATGCCCACGGCGGGCGCGACCATGTCGAGCACATGAATCCGTTCCTGATGGTCCACGTCTTCCAGGCACGCTGACGGCACCCAAGTTTCCATCGTTCCTCCGCACCTTACGCAGGGCTTAGGAACGCTGGCCCGCCACGCGCCATCCATGCTACCGCGCCCGGGAACACCCTCGAAACGACAAGACCCACGATGTCGCATGATCAGGTGCGGGTTGCCCGCGCGCTCCTTTCCGTCTCCGACAAGGCGGGGCTCGTCGACTTCGCCCGCGCCCTGAGCGCACGCGGCGTCGCCCTCGTCTCCACCGGCGGCACCCACAAGGCGCTGACCGAGGCCGGGCTGCCGGTCACCGAGGTCTCCGAGCTCACCGGCTTCCCCGAGATGATGGACGGGCGGGTGAAGACGCTGCACCCGGCGGTGCATGGCGGGCTGCTCGCCATCCGCGACAACCCCGAACATCAGGCGGCGCTCGCCGCCCACGGCATCGCCGCGATCGACCTGCTCGTGGTCGACCTCTACCCGTTCGAGGCGACGATCGCGGCCGGCCGCTCTTACGACGACTGCGTCGAGAACATCGACATCGGCGGCCCGGCGATGATCCGGGCGGCGGCCAAGAACCACGCCGACGTCGCCGTCGTCACCGACGTCGCCGACTACGCCCCGGTGCTGGACGCCTTGGCGCAGGGGAACGGGACGCTCACCCGCCCGTTCTGCCGCGCGCTCGCTCAGAAGGCCTACGCCCGCACCGCCGCCTACGACGCGGCGATCGCCAACTGGATGTCGGGGCACGTCGAGGCCGCCGGCACCGCGCCCTTCCGGAGCTTCGGCGGAGCGCTCGCGCAGGGGCTGCGCTACGGCGAGAACCCGCATCAGGCGGCGGCCTTCTACCGGGCGCCGGGGATCGCGCGGGCGGGGATCGCCACCGCACGGCAGGTGCAGGGCAAGGAGCTGTCCTACAACAACCTCAACGACACCGACGCGGCCTACGAATGCGTCGCCGAGTTCGATCCGGCGCGCGCGGCGGCGGTGGCGATCATCAAGCACGCCAACCCCTGCGGCGTGGCCGAGGGCGAAAACCTCGTCGAGGCCTATGCCCGCGCGCTCGCCTGCGACCCGACCTCGGCCTTCGGCGGCATCGTCGCGCTGAACCGGCCCCTCGACGCGCAGGCCGCGGCCGAGATCGTCAAGATCTTCACCGAAGTCATCATCGCGCCTGAGGCTTCGGAGGAGGCGATCGCGATCGTGGCCGCCAAGAAGAACCTGCGCCTGCTGCTGGCCGGCGGCCTGCCGGACCCGCGGGCCGCGGGCGACACCGTGCGCACGCTTGCCGGCGGCCTGCTGGTGCAGGGCCGCGACGCCCTGGTGATCGACGACATGGCGCTGACCGTGGTGACGAAGCGCGCCCCGAGCGAGGCGGAGCTTTCCGACCTGCGCTTCGCCTACCGCGTCGCCAAGCACGTGAAATCGAACGCCATCGTCTACGCCAAGGACGGCGCCACCGTCGGCATCGGCGCCGGGCAGATGTCGCGGGTCGATTCCTCGCGGATCGCCGCCTGGAAGGCCGCGGAGGGCGCCCAGCGCCTCGGCCGGGCGGAGAGCCTTGCGGTCGGGGCGGTGGTCGCCTCCGATGCGTTCTTCCCCTTCGCCGACGGCCTGATGGCGGCGGCCGAGGCCGGCGCCACGGCGGTGATCCAGCCCGGCGGCTCGATGCGCGACGACGACGTGATCCGCGCCGCCGACGAAGCCGGTCTGGCGATGGTGTTCACGGGGGTGCGCCACTTCCGGCACTGATCCGCCGTGCGGGCTTGCCTGAGCGACGCCCAAATCCGCCATCCTGGGGGATCGACCGGATTTGGCATGAGAAACGTGAAAGGCCCCGCCGGACAGGCGGGGCCTTTTTGCGTGACGCGACGGCGATCATGCCCCGGCGCAGCGCCGGATCAGGACTGTTCGCCGAGGATCAGCGGCGTGGTGCGGGCGCGTCCGCGTCGGCGTCGATGTCGCGATCCTTGGTCTCCGGCACCAGGAACACGCCGACGATCACGGTCGCGACCGCGATGACGATCGGGTACCAGAGGCCGTAGTAGATGTCGCCGGTCTGGGCGACCATGGCGAAGGCGGTGGCCGGGAGCAGGCCGCCGAACCAGCCGTTGCCGATGTGGTAGGGCAGCGACATCGAGGTGTAGCGGATGCGGGTCGGGAACAGCTCCACCAGCATCGCCGCGATCGGCCCGTAGACCATCGTCACGAACAGGACGAGGACGAAGAGCAGGCCGATCACGCTCGCCACCTGCGGCCGGAAGACGTCGAACGGGCTCTTCATCTTGACGATGCCGGCGTCGTCCGCCTTCGGGTAGCCCGCGGCCTGGAGCGCCGCGGTGGCGGCCTTGCCGAAGTCCGCCGCCGGGCGTCCGGCCGGGAACGGCACGGCGGTGTCGTCGATCTTGACCACGGTCGGCTGGCCGGCGGGCCCGGCTTCGGTGGCGTACTTCACCGACGACTTCGCAAGGAAGTCGCGGGCGAGGTCGCAGGGCGCCGAGAACGTGCGGGTGCCGACCGGGTTGAACAGGGTGCCGCATGCCTTCGGGTCGGCCACCACCGTGACCTTCACCCGGTCGATCGCCCGCTCCAGGGCGGGGTTGGCCACCGCGGTCAGCTCGTGGAACAGCGGGAAGAAGCTCGCCGCCGCGATGGCACAGCCAGCCAGGATGATCGGCTTGCGGCCGATCCGGTCCGAGAGGCCGCCGAAGAACACGAAGAAGCCGGTGCCGAGCAGGAGCGACCAGGCGATCAGCAGGTTCGCGGTGTAGCCGTCGACCTTCAGGATCGATTGCAGGAAGAACAGCGCGTAGAACTGGCCGGTGTACCAGACGACGCCCTGGCCGGCGACGAGGCCGAACAGGGCGATGAGCGCGATCTTCGCGTTCTTCCACCGGCCGAAGGCTTCCGTCAGCGGCGCCTTCGAGGTGGTGCCGTCCGCCTTCATCTTCTGGAAGGCAGGCGATTCGGCGAGTTGCAGGCGGATCCAGACCGAGACGCCGAGCAGCAGCACCGAGACCAGGAACGGGATGCGCCAGCCCCAGACCTTGAACGCCTCCTCGCCGGTGAACGAGCGCGTCGCCAGGATCACCAGCAGCGACAGAAACAGGCCGAGCGTCGCGGTGGTCTGGATCCAGCTGGTGTAGAAGCCGCGTCGTCCGTTCGGGGCGTGCTCGGCGACGTAGGTCGCCGCACCGCCGTACTCGCCGCCGAGCGCGAGGCCCTGCGCCAGGCGCAACACGATCAGGATGATCGGCGCCGCGATGCCGATCGTCTCGGCGTTGGGCAGGATGCCGACGACGAAGGTCGACAGGCCCATGATCAGGATGGTGACCAGGAAGGTGTACTTGCGCCCGACGAGGTCGCCCACGCGGCCGAACACCAGGGCGCCGAACGGGCGGACGATGAAGCCGGCGGCGAAGGCCAGCAACGCGAAGATGTCCCGCGTGGCCGGCGGGTAGGCGGAGAAGAACTGCGCCCCGATGATCGTGGCGAGCGCGCCGTAGAGGTAGAAGTCGTACCACTCGAACACCGTGCCGAGCGACGACGCGAAGATCACGCGCTTGTCGGCGGCTGTCATCGGGCGGGCGGCGTCTCCCGGCCGCGGGATCGTGGTTGCAGCGGCCATGGCGACGGTCCTCCCCATCCTGTCCGTCCCGGCACTCGTTTCGCGGAACCGGGCTCGACGACGACGTGCCGGCAACGCTCGGCCGTTCGCCGAGATTCGAACCCGCGAACGTTAGCGCAGGTGATGGTGCCACTGCATGGGCAGATGGTTTGGAAGGAAGATGAACATGTCGATGTGACGACTTTTCCCCCCCGGATCGCCCGTCGTCCGCGCGCCGCCGCCGGTACGAAAAAGGGGCGCGGCGGATGCCACGCCCCTTTTTCGTCGGGTCCCGTGCGTGACGCCGCGCGTCAGTGCGCGTGGGCGCCATCCGCGCCGATGCCGGTCTCCGAGCGCACGAACTGCGCCTCGAAGGCGGCCCGCTCGCGCTCGGCCCGCCGCGACTTGTCCAGCTTCGAGACGATCCAGATCGTCGCGAAGGCCAGCGGCATCGAGAACAGCGCCGGGTTGTCGTAGGGGAAGATCGCCACCGGGTTGCCGAAGGTCGTCACCCAGACCGCCTTGGACAGCACCACCATGCCGACCGCCGCGATGAGGCCGACGAGGCCGCCGACGAGGGCGCCCCAGGTCGTGGTGCCCTTCCACAGGATCGACATGGTCAGCACCGGGAAGTTGCAGCTCGCCGCCACCGAGAAGGCGAGGCCGACCATGAAGGCGACGTTCTGGTTCTCGAAGACGTAGCCGAGGTAGATCGCCACGATGCCGATGCCGACGGCGGCGAGCTTGGAGAGCCGGACCTCGGCGGCCTCGTTGACGCGCCCGCGGGCGATCACCTGGGCATAGAGGTCGTGGCTGACCGCGGAGGCGCCGGCGAGCGTCAGGCCCGCCACCACCGCGAGGATGGTCGCGAAGGCCACGGCCGAGATGAAGCCGAGGAAGTACGGGCCGCCCACGGCGTTGGCGAGGTTCACCGCCACCATGTTGGTGCCGCCGACCATGTCCTTCAGCTTGTCGAAGGCGCCGGCCGGGCCGAGCTTGAAGTAGCTCGGATCGGACATCAGCAGGGCGATGCCGCCGAAGCCGATGATGAAGGTGAGGATGTAGAAGTACCCAATCAACCCGGTCGCATAAAACACCGACTTGCGGGCCGCCTGCGCGTCCGACACCGTGAAGAAGCGCATCAGGATGTGCGGCAGGCCGGCGGTGCCAAACATCAGGCCGACGCCGAGCGAGATCGCCTCGATCGGATTCGACACGAGACCGCCCGGCGCCATGATCGCGTCACCCTTTGGATGGGTGGCGACGGCGGCGGCGAACAGGGTCTCGGGGTTGAAGCCGTACTTGTAGAGCACCGCGCCGGCCATGAAGGTCGCGCCGCCGAGCAGCAGGCAGGCCTTGATCACCTGCACCCAAGTGGTCGCCTTCATGCCGCCGAACGCCACGTAGACGATCATCAGCACGCCGACGATGATCACGGCGTAGAGGTAGGGCAGGCCGAACAAGAGCTGGATCAGCTTACCCGCGCCGACCATCTGGGCGATCAGGTAGAACGCCACCACAACCAGCGTGCCGACGGCCGAGATGATGCGGATCGAGGTCTGGTCGAGGCGGAACGACGCCACGTCGGCGAAGGTGAACTTGCCGAGGTTGCGCAGCCGCTCGGCGATGAGGAACAACACGATCGGCCAGCCGACCAGGAAGCCGGTGGAGTAGATCAAGCCGTCGAAGCCCGAGGTGTAAACTAAGCCTGAAATGCCGAGGAACGAGGCGGCGGACATGTAGTCGCCGGCGATGGCGAGCGAATTGGTACCGGCCGAGATGCCGCCGCCGGCGGCGTAGAAGTCGGCCGCCGACTTGGTGCCCTTGGCGGCCTTGTAGGTGATGCCGAGGGTGAGCAGCACGAAGAACCCGAACATGCCGATCGCCGGCCAGTTCGTCGCCGCCTTCGTGACCGCGCCGATGTCGGGGCCGGCGGCGAGGGCGGCCGTGACGGCCATGACCGCGAGCGCGCTGCCGAGGACGAGGGGATGCTTGAGACGGTTCATCGGCCGAGATCCCGCTTGAGGGCGGCGGTCAGGTCGTCGTAGCGGCCGTTGGCGCGCTGGACGTAGATGCCGGTGAGAATGAAGGCGAAGAGGATCACGAGGACCCCGAGGAGCAGCCCGAGCGAGGCGGTTCCGCTGCCGATCTTCACGGCGAGCAGGCTCTTGTCGAAGGCGATCAGGCCGATGAAGCCGAAGTAGACGGCGAGCATCAGGCCGGTGAGGATCCAGCCGAAGCGCGTGCGCTCCTCGACGAGCTGGCGGAAGATCGGGCTCTTGGCGACCTTGTCGTCGGCGGAGCCGAGCACGGTGCCGCCGAGCCGCGGCGCTGCTGGGACGGGACGGCCGCCGGGGCCGCTTGATGACGTGGACATGTACGCTCCCTCCGATGAAGGGGACCCGCGATCGGGGCCGCCTTCCGGTCGATGTGACGATGGTTTTTCATGTTGGAGGCGGACACCCGTGGGACGTCCGCCTCGGCGAGCGGGTCGGGACCCGCCCAGCGTCGAAGACCGGCCTCAGGGGGCGCGGTTCTGTCGATTCTCGATCAGGGCGTCGACCACCGCGGGCTCCGCGAGCGTCGAGGTGTCGCCGAGCGAGGAGAAGTCGTCCTCGGCGATCTTGCGCAGGATGCGGCGCATGATCTTGCCCGAGCGGGTCTTGGGCAGGCCCGGTGCGAACTGGATGAGGTCCGGCGAGGCGATCGGGCCGATGTCCTTGCGGACCCAGGTCACCAGCTCCTTGCGCAGCGCGTCGTCGCCCTCCTCGCCCTCGTTGAGGGTGACGTAGGCGTAGATGCCCTGGCCCTTGAGGTTGTGCGGGTAGCCGACGACCGCCGCCTCGGCGACCTTGGCGTGGGCGACCAGCGAGGACTCGACCTCCGCCGTGCCCATGCGGTGGCCCGAGACGTTGATCACGTCGTCGACCCGGCCGGTGATCCAGTAGTAGCCGTCTGCGTCGCGGCGGGCGCCGTCGCCGGTGAAGTACTTGCCCGGATAGGTCGAGAAGTAGGTCTGCTCGAAGCGCTCGTGGTCGCCGTAGACGGTGCGCATCTGGCCGGGCCAGGAATCGGTGATGCAGAGGTTGCCCTCGCACGGGCCGTCGAGGACCTTGCCCTCGGCATCCACCATCGCCGGCTGCACGCCGAAGAAGGGGCGCGTCGCCGAACCGGGCTTCAGCCTGGTCGCCCCGGGCAGCGGCGTGATCAGGATGCCGCCGGTCTCGGTCTGCCACCAGGTGTCGACGACGGCGCAACGCGAGTCGCCGACCACCCTGTAGTACCAGTCCCAGGCCTCGGGGTTGATCGGCTCGCCGACCGACCCGAGCACGCGCAGGCTGGCGCGCGAGGTCTTCTTCACCGGCCCCTCGCCGCCGCCCATCAGCGAGCGGATCGCGGTGGGCGCGGTGTAGAAGATGTTGACCTTGTGCTTGTCGACCACGTCCCAGAAGCGGGAGTTCGACGGATAGGTCGGGATGCCCTCGAACATCAGCGTCGTCGCACCGTTGGCGAGCGGCCCGTAGACGATGTAGCTGTGGCCGGTGACCCAGCCGACGTCGGCGGTGCACCAGTAGACCTCGCCCTCGCGGTAGTCGAAGACGTACTCGTGCGTCATCGCCGCGTAGACCAGGTAGCCGCCGGTGGTGTGCACCACGCCCTTGGGCTGTCCGGTCGAGCCCGAGGTGTAGAGGATGAAGAGCGGGTGCTCGGCCTCCACCGCCTCGGCGGGGCACTGGTCGGTCACCTGCTCGGCGGCCTCGTGGTAGTAGACGTCGCGGCCGGGCTCCATCGCCACGCTGCCGCCGGTGCGGCGCACGACGACCACGTGGTCCACCACGTCCTTGCCGAGGCGGGCGATCGCCGCGTCGACGTTGGCCTTCAGCGGCACCTTGCGGCCTCCGCGCAGGCCCTCGTCGGCGGTGATGACGATCTTCGAGTCGCAGCCCTCGATGCGCGAGGCCAGCGAATCCGGGGAGAAGCCGCCGAAGACGATCGAATGCACGGCACCGAGGCGGGCGCAGGCCAGCATCGCGTAGGCGGCCTCGGGAATCATCGGCATGTAGATGGTGACGCGATCACCCTTCTCGACGCCGCGGTTGCGCAGCACGTTGGCCATCCGGCAGACCTGCGCGTGCAGCTCGCGGTAGGTGATGTGCTTGGACTCGTTCGGGTCGTCGCCTTCCCAGATGATCGCGGTCTGGTCTCCGCGGGTCTCGAGGTGCCGGTCGACGCAGTTGTAGGCGACGTTGGTCCTGCCGTCCTCGAACCACTTGATCGAGACCTTGCCCGGCTCGAAGCTGGTGTCCTTGACCTTCGAGAACGGCGTCATCCAATCGATGCGCTTGCCATGCTCGGCCCAGAAGGCATCCGGGTCCGAGACGGAGGCCGCGTACATCTCGAGATACTTGGCGTCGTCGGCATGGGCGCCCTCGCGCCACGAATCCCGCACCTCGACGATCTTCTCGTCCATCCCGCGTCTCCCTGATTGGTGCCCGATCGTATCGCGGTGGCCCGCGCAGCCGGGTCTTCCAAAGATTATCGTCGGCTTCGGCATGACGCCAACGCCTGCCACAGCCTCGAACCCTAAAAGGTCAGGGGCAACCCAATTCCTGCTAGGGGCGCCCGCAGAGGACTGTCAAGCCGGTCCGTCGCCCGCGACGACGCCTCGTTCGACCCCTGTTCAGATGATCGAGGCGGCCCGACGTCCCGATTTCGTGCCTGATGGATGATCTGCACGGCTGAGCGTGCGGAGTCTAACGGCACTGCTACGTTTCTAGCCAGTCTTCTGACAAAGATCGGGGATTGTTTTGGCACGCCCGTCACATAACCCGCATTTTAGATCCTGGGAGAAGAATCTCCACCAGCATCCCCTCACCGCTACGGTTGGAGACGCGCACGCGGCCGTGGTTGGCCTCGATCAACGCCTTGGTGAGCGGCAAGCCGAGCCCGGTACCATGCGCCTCGCCGCCCTCGCGCGGGGCACGCCCGGCCTCGATCTCGGACGCGCGCGCGCCCGGGCCGGTGCCGCGCACCTTGAGCGCGACCCCGCCGCGCTCTCCCGGCGTCGTCGAGACGATTACCTGGCCGCCGGCCGCGGTCGCCCGGATCGCCTCGCCGATCACGGCGAGCGCCGCCTGCCGCAGCGACGGCTCGTCCGCCTCCAGCGGCGCTAGGTCCGGCGAGAAGCTGGTGCGCAGGACGATGCGCCCGCGCGCCGCCTCGGGCTGCAGGAGTTCGACGCAGCCCGAGACGAGCTCGTTCAAGGGCAGCGGCCGGACTGAGAGGGCGAGGCCGCCGGACTCGATGGTGGCGATCTCGATCAGGTCGGAGACCAGTCCGCGCACGTGGTCGCCCGCCGCCCGGATCGCGCGCAGCGGCACGCGGTAACGCTCGTCGAGCACCCCGTGCGGTTCCGCGAGGATGCCGTCGGCGAGGCCGACGATGCCCTCGACCGGCGTGCGGATCTCGCGGTCGAGGTGCCCAAGGAAGGCGGGGCGATCGAAGGCTTGGGGATCGAAGGCTTGGGGATCGACATCCGAAGT
This sequence comes from Methylobacterium sp. WL120, assembly GCF_008039465.1. Taxonomy (NCBI): domain Bacteria; kingdom Pseudomonadati; phylum Pseudomonadota; class Alphaproteobacteria; order Hyphomicrobiales; family Methylobacteriaceae; genus Methylobacterium; species Methylobacterium sp. WL120. The sequence goes on from NZ_VRUT01000012.1 coordinate 43,416, forward strand.
GCTCCGCGCCGCGACCTCGGACGGCGCGCGCAGTACCGCGACGCGGGCGCCCTCTCGGACCGACACCCGCAGCGTCACGGGCCGGCCGCTGGCGGCGATGCTGATTTCGGTGCCGAGGCCGGCGAGGGCGGCGCGGACCACGTCCCGCTGCGCGGCATCGAACAGGGAATCGAAGGCGGTGCCGACCACCTCGCGCGGCTCGCAGGCGAACAGGGCGGCGGCGGCGCGGTTCATCGCGACGATGCGGCCGGCCGCATCGAGGGTGACGACGCCGTCGTCGAGGGCGTTGAGGGTCGCGCGGGCGTCGGCGGCGTGGCGCTCGCGAAACGACTCGGCCAAGCGCTCGGCCGCCCGCTCGCGGGCCGGATCGGCCTCGGCGACCACGCGCAGGATGAGGCAGGTCGCCGGCGCGCCGTCCCAGGCCATCGGCCCGCGTTCCACCGCGACCGGCCGGCTGCCGCCCTGCGCCGTCTCGATGATGCGGGGGCCGTCCGACGCCGCCGGATCGCCGCCGGACGGTGCCGGAGGCAGCCCGCGGAACAGGCGACGGAGCCCGGCCGCCTGCAGGCTCGCCAGGTCGGCATGGCCCGTCAGGTCGAGCAGGCGGCGGTTGGCGGCCAGCACCGCGTCGCCGCGATGGATCAGGAGCGCGGCCGGAACGTCGTCTAGCGGCGGCGGCAACGTGTCCCGTGGTGCCGGCGGCGGCGTCTCGGCCGGCCTCGGCACAGGGAAGGGCATCACCGCCGCGCCCGCGCCACGCGAATCCGCGTCGATCGCCTCGCGAACCTCGTCGTCTCCTGCGTAGCGGGCGCCGAGGGCGCGCGCGATCTCGCGGAAGGCCGCGTGCTCGGTCACCGACAGGGCGGCATCGGTACCCTCCTGCGCCGCCACCGGGCGGTCGATGGGAAGGCTCGGCGCGACGGGTTCCGGCACCACACCGGAGAGGAGAGCGTTCGGTGCCACGCCGACGGCCTCGTGCCCCCGACCGGGGCCACGCGCGCCGGACCAGGGATCGCCAGCCGCATGGTCGTCGAGGTGTTCGGTCGCGACCGCGACCGGAGGCCATGCGGCGTTGCGGATGTCGGGGAGCACACGATCCGGCTCACCGGCGGCATTCGGGCGATCGGTATTCGCGTCGGACGGAAGATCGAAGTCCGGCACCTCGACGCTTGCGGTTTCAACCGGATCGGGATGCGTTTCTACCGGGGCGGCCGGCGGTATGGTCGCCACGGCCGGCGCGGTCACGGCGCGCACGACGCCGTACCCGCCCAGACCCGAGAACGCGTCGCCGCTGCGACCCAGGCAGGCGCCGGACAGGTCGAGGGCGAGCGTGCCGACGGTGCCGGCATCCAGAACCGCCGGCAGGGCGCGGAAGGTGTGCCGGGTCTCGACCGCGGCGAGGAACGCGTCGGCGTCGCGCAGCTGACCGGCCTCGGCGAGGTCGGCCCAGCTGCGCCCGACGAGGCGCGGCGCGAGCGCTTCGAAGGATGGCCCCGAGATCGTCGCGATGCGGTCGCCGGCGTCGCTCCGCCAGACGAATCTGTCGCCCCCCGCCGGCGCGACGGCTCGGTCGGAATCGCCGGGCGCATCCGGTGTGGCGTGTCCGGTCGGCTCGGCGGGCGCCGCTTGGCGATCCGGCGCCGGATCGGCCCGGACGGCGCGTGGGCGAATCGTGGGGAGGGGGCCGAGGGCGACGAGGAGCAGGGCGGGCGCGGCCTCGACGGTGCCGCCCGCGATCAGGCACGAGGTCGGCGGCGCGATCCGACGTGGATCGAGGCGCAAGCGCACGAGCCGCGGCCGGGCAATGCCGCCGACGGTGCGGATCTGGCCGGCGAGGCCGGGGCTCAGGCGGCCCGCCTCATCCGCCACCGCGTCGCGGAACGGCACGGCGGCCGGCGAGGCGTGCAGGATCTCGGTCGCCGCCCCGTCGAGGACGAGGAAGGCGCGCGCCGAATCAGCCAGCGGCGCGGCCAGGACGGGATCGCCCGCCCAGGCCTCCAGTGCGGCCTGGAGGCCCGCGCGCGTGCTGTCGCCAACGTTCACCGAATAGTCCCCATCGGCCGCGCCCCGGCCCGTTTCGTGACGGAAAATATGATTGCCCCAGGCTTATTGTAGGCGGAGCGGCTCCGGACGCTGGACCTTTCGCGCGTCCGTCACACGTTTACCTCGCATCAACGTTAATGCTGCTCCGGCGGGTGGCGTACGATGATACATGTGTTATTGTGCAGCGCACAATGATGCGTCCACAGGCAACGTGAGAGGAGACAAGCGATGAGCAATCCCCCGACCTACGAAGTCCCGACCGAGATGCGCGACTTCGCCGAGAAGAGCGTCGACCAGGCCCGCAAGGCCTTCGACAGCTTCATCGGCGCCGCACGCCGCACCGCGGAGACCGTCACCGGCTCCACAGAGGTTACCCGCACCAGCGTCAAGGACGTGTCCTCCCGCGGCTTCGAGTATGCCGAGCAGAACGTCAACGCCGCCTTCGACCTCGCGCAGAAGCTCGTCCGCTCGAAGGACGTGCAGGAGGCGATGCAGCACCAGGCCGAGTTCGTGCGCAGCCAGTTCGCCGCGATCCAGGCGCAGGCCAAGGATTTCGGCGGCCTCGCCCAGAACGCGATGCAGCAGGGTGCCGAGCGCGCCAAGTCCGCGATGCAGGAAGGTGCCGATAACGCCCGCAAGGCGATGGAGCAGGGCGCCGACGCTGCCAAGCAGGCCGCGCACGACGCGCAGGACGCCGCCAACAAGGCGACCCACTAAGCCCGCCGCCAGGCTCGCCCCTCGGGGGCGGGCCACCCGCGCCCGCTCCCGGCCCGTTCCCGATCAATCGGGGGCGGGCCGTCTCGTTTTCGCCCCGATTGCGCGAGCATGCCTGCATCGCGCCCGGACCGGGCACTAGACCCTCCGCCCACAGGGATGCCATGCGACAGATCACACGCCTCGGCCTCGCCGCCCTCCTCTCGACCTGCGCCGTGCAGGCGGCCGACGCGCAGTATTACGACGCGCCGAGGCGCGGGTATTACGAGGAGCGCCCGGCCTACGACGAACGTCCCGTCTACCCGCGGCGCAGCGAGCGCCCGGGCCCGGCCCGCCCGGTCGGCCTGAACTGCGATGCGGTCCAGCAGGGCCTCTCCGGGCCGCAGCCCTATTCCTGCCCGCTGCCGGGCCCGCGCCCGCTCGGCGCGCGATGCTTCTGCGACATGCCGATCGCCTCCTTCAGCCAGCCGCAGACCGCGGTCGGCCGCGTGGTGCCCTGAACCTGCGATCCGGCGACACGCCCGGGACGGGGCCTCGATGCGCACACGATGGCTCGCGGGCGTCGGCCTGGCGCTCGGGCTCGGCATCGCCGGCGCGTCCGCGCAGGGACTCGGCACGGAAGCGATCCGAATCCCGATGGACGCCGCCGGACCGGAGAGCCTCGACGCCCTGGTGATGACGCCCGGCACCCCGGGCCGGCATCCCCTGGCGCTTATCAGCCACGGCTCGCCGCGCTCGGCCGCCGACCGGCCGGGCATGAGCCCGCGGGGCATGCTCTCGCAGATGACCGCCTACGCGCGCCGCGGCTTCGTCGCGGCCGCCGTGATGCGGGGCGGCTACGGCACCTCGTCCGGCGGCTGGGCCGAAGGCTTCGGCCCCTGCGACGACGCCGACTACCTCAAGGCCGGTCGCGCCGGCGCGGCGGACCTTTGGGCGGCGATCGCGTCGCTGGCGCGGCGCCCCAACGTCGATCCGGCGCGCATCCTGGCGGTCGGGCGCTCGGCCGGCGGTTTCGCCACGGTCGCGCTCACCGAATCACCGCCGCCGGGCCTCGTCGCGGCGATCAGCTTTGCCGGCGGTCGCGGCTCGCAGCAGGCGGACCGGGTCTGCAGCGAAAGCGTGCTGATCGACACAGTCCGCACCTTCGGGTCGCGTAGCCAGGTGCCGATGTTGTGGGTCTACGCCGAGTACGACCGCTTCTTCCGGCCCGATCTCGCTGCACGCCTGGTCGCTGCCTTCCGCGAGGGCGGCGGAACGGCGCGCTTCGTCGCCGCGCCCGCCTACGGCTCGGACGGGCACGGCCTGTTCTCGCAAGGGGGGCAACCGATCTGGGAACCGATCGTCGACGCCTTCCTCGCGGCGCACGGCCTTCCCACCGCGGAGGACGCACCCGCACGCGACGGGGCAGCCCTCGAACCGCCGCCGCGGGTCGGCGTCGGCGGATCCAAGGATTTCGAAACCTATCGCGCGGCGGCCTCGCACAAGGCCTTCGCCGTCAGCGCCGGCGGCGCCTACGCGTGGCGGACCGCGCAGGGCACGAAGGCGGCGGCGATCGAGGCGGCGCTGCAACGCTGCGAATTGTCGGCCGGCGGCAAGCCGTGCCGCCTCTACGCGGTCGACGACGCCTACACGGCGGAATGAAGAAGGCCGCGCCACCCTTTCGGATGGCGCGGCCCAGTCGGATCTCGAAGTCGTATCGCGCAGGCTCAGTTCGGCAAATCAGTTCAGGACGACGACCTTGGCGCCGACCTTCACGCGCTCGTAGAGGTCGGTGACGTCGTCGTTGGTCATCCGGATGCAGCCCGAGGACACGGCCTGACCGATCGTGTCCGGCTCGTTGGAGCCGTGGATGCGGTACTCGGTGTTGCCGATGTACATGGCGCGCGCACCGAGCGGGTTCTCGATGCCGCCGGCCATGTAGCGCGGCAGGTCGGGGCGACGGGCGATCATCGCGGCTGGGGGCGTCCACGACGGCCACTCCTTCTTGGCGGTCACGGTCTTGGTGCCCGACCAAGTGAAGCCGGGACGGCCGACGCCGACCCCGTAGCGGATCGCCTCGCCGTTCGGCATCACGAAGTACAGGCGACGCTCGGCGGTGGAGACGACGACGGTGCCTGGGGCGTAGTTGCCGTCGAACGCCACGATCTCGCGGGGGATCGGCTGGACCTGGGCCTGCGGCGCGGCCTGGACACCCTGGCCGTAGCCCGGCTCGTAGACGGGACGATGGCCGTAATAGTCACGGCTCTGCGTGCCCTGGTAACCGTAGGACTGGTCCTGCTCGTATCCGGCATCGGTGCCGAAGGGATCGTAGGTCGATGCGGCCATGGCCGGCACGCTGGCAACAATCGAAAGTCCGAGGAAGGCGGCGAGAGCGGTGGCTGAGGTCTTCATGATGTGGCCTACCTGTGCAGTAACCTTTGCCATTACAAGCGTGAGCATAGGCAGAGGGTTCCACGGCTCGGCCAAGATTTCAGCGGTGCGGGAATACGTAAGCGGCCAAGACGTGCCCGGCGGGGCGCGCTCACGCCATCTCGTCGGTGTGCACGTCGAAGCGGGCGAGGTGCACGTAGCCGAAGTTGGTGGTGATCGCGACGTCGGTGGCGTCGCGCCCGCGGGCCATGACGATGCGGCCGATGCGCGGTGCGTTGTGGCGGGCGTCGAACGTGTACCAGACCCCGCCCTGCGGCCCGTCGAGGTAGACCTCGAACCAGGCGGAGAAGTCCATCGGCGCCGGGTCCTTCGGCACGCCGATGTCGCCGAGATAGCCGGTGCAGTAGCGCGCCGGGATGTTCATGCAGCGGCAGAAGGTGACGGCCAAGTGCGCGAAGTCGCGGCACACGCCCTCGCGCTGCATGAAGCCGTCATGGGCGCTACGGGTGGCGTCGGCGCGCATGTAGTCGAAGCGGATGCGCTCGTGGGTGTAATCGACGATCGCCTGGACCCGGGCCCAGCCCTCCGGCGTCGCGCCGAACAGCGACCAAGCGGTCTGCGAGAGCTTGTCAGTGTCGCAGTAGCGCGAGCCGAGGAGGTAGACGAGGACCTCGTCCGGCAGGTCCTGCACCGCGAACTGCCGCGCATCCGGCGCATATGCGTCCGGCAGGCCGGAATCCCGCACCGTAAAGTCGGCCGAGATCGTCAGCGGGCCGGTCGGCGTGACGATGCGATGGCAGAGGTTGCCGAAGCCGTCCTCGTATTGATGGCACGGGACCGGAGGATCGAAACTGATCGCCTGCGGCGTCACCAGGTCCGGCAGGCGCGACGGGTGGATGCTGAGCATCAGGATCATCGGGGTCGGCTGCGCCGAGTCGAAGGCGATATCGAAACCGGTCCTGATCTTCATCGCGCCACCTGCCAACCTTTCTCACCGAAGCGCGCGCCGGGCGTGTCCGCCCCGGCGAGCCGGGATGCCTAATGCGCCGGGACGAGGTCCGGTGCCGATGTCTCAGTTACGGCGACGTCGACGCGCATGCCGAGGTCGTCGCTCGTCAGACCGAAATACGAGCCGTGCAGCGGCACCGCCTGCCGCGGGTCGCGGGCGATGGCGACGCGGATCAGGTCGCGGTTGCCGACGATGCCGTTGGTCGGATCGAACTCGATCCAGCCGGCGCCGGGCAGGTAGACGCCGACCCAGGCATGGGTCGAGCCGCCGCCGACGTGGCGGTCACGGTCGTTGCGCGGATTGTAGAGGTAGCCGGAGACGAAGCGGGCCGCCATGCCGAGGGAGCGCACGCCCTCCATCATCAGTACCGCGAAGTCGCGGCACGAGCCGCGCTTGAGGCGGAGCGTCGTCACCGGGTCCTGCACGCCCTTCTCGCTGCGGGCGAGGTAGGTGAAGTTGCGGCGGATGCCGCGGGTCATGTCGGCGAGCAGGTCCTGCGTCGGGATGCGGCCGTCGGCCGGGATGAAGCTGCGCGCCCAGGCATCGACCATGTGGTGGGTGTCTGGCCATTGTCGCTCGATCGAGCGCGACAGGTCCGGCATATCCTCGACGCCGTAGCAGAAGGGATAGTGGGTCGCGTGCGGCGCCAGCGGGAATACGGGCGCGTGCTCTGGGGTGTGGTCGAGGGTGATGCCGCAAGTGAACCGGAGCGTGTCGCTACGCGTGTCGAAGCTCGCGATCGCGACGCAGTTGCCGAACACGTCGAACATCCACCGCACACTCGCCGGCAGCGGGTCGATGTCCAGGGTGGCCTCGATCAGGCGCTGGTCGTAGCTGTCCCGCGGGCGGAACATGATCCGGTGCTCGCCGAACGAGACCGGACGGCGGTAGCGGTACACGGTGACGTGCCGGACGGATAGGATCGGCAAGGACGTAACACTCCGCGGATGCGCCGGTGCGACGGCCGTGCTGCAAGTATCACGCCTCGGCGCCCGTCCCGACTCGGCATCACGGAGGAAACACTTCCGTCGAGGAAACGCTTGGCGTCAGCGGATCGGCGGCGCCGACCCGCCCACGGCACGCTCGGCTTCCACCAGCACGTCGAAGGCGCGCCAGGGCTTCTGAATGAAGACAGCCTCCACCGGAATCTCGGGGCGGCCGACGCAATGCCCGGAGGTGACGACCAGCCGCGCCCGCGGCCACAGCGTCGCGACCGCATGCGCCAGCTGGAGCCCGTCCATCTCACCGGCGAGGCGCACGTCGGCGAAGACCAGGGCGACGTCGCCGCCGCGCGCCTGCAGAACCGCGAGCGCCGCCTCGGCGCTGTCGCAGCCGACCACTGCGAGCTCGGTCTCCTCGAGCAGGGCCTCGGCGAGGACGCGCACTTCCCGGTTGTCCTCGACCACCAGCGCGATGCGCTGCAGCTGTGCGACCGGTGCCGCGGCAGGCTCGCCGGCCTCGGACTGCCGGACCTTGCGCACCAGGGCGGCCAGATGCTCCGGCACGCCCTCGGCGACCAGGCTGTCGTAGAACGAGGCCAGGGTCTCCCCGATCCGGTCGAGGGGGATGTCGGGGCTCAAGGTGTCGATGGGCCGGTGGCGCAGCGGATTGGTCAAGAACTTCCCCCGAAGTCTTCGCGTCGCGCCCCGCGGATGCGGAGGCTCTTGAAGCAAGAAGTCGGGAACGCGCCGTCAGTTGCGCCGGCTCCACGATTCAGGCGGTCGTTCGATCCGGGCGGACCGCGAAAAATCAGCGGGCCGTCGCGTCGGCGTCGGCGTAGGCCATCACGCCCGACACGGCGCGGACGTCGCGGTAGCGCGCGCCGCGGGCGCTCATCATCGCCTCGAACTTCTCGTGGACCTGGGCGACCGACAAGCTCGCGGCCTTGCGGCGACGGCTGCGCTCGGAGGCGAAGAAGATCGAGCGGTTGGCACGCGCCGGCCCGGGAAGCAGCTGGGCGGCGGCGGCACCGGGCTTGTCGACGACCTTGGCAAGGAACGATTCGGCGTCGTCCGGCCCGAGGAAGTGGGCGAGGTAGACCTCGCCGAGCGACAGCTCGCGCCCGATCCGCAGGGAGATCCGCGCGGCGTCGCGCTTCAGCATCTCGCCGGCGAGCAGCGCCGAGAGGTAGGGGTCGCGGCGCAATTCGAGAATCCGGGTGCGCTCGGCGGCATCCGCCACCGTCGGCCGGTCGTTGGCGTCGGGGACGATCACCGACGCCTCCTTCTCCATCCCGTACTTGGCGCCGAAGTCGCGCACGCAGCCGAGCCAGGTCCGCTCGATGAACTGGTACAGACCGGTGGCCGAAGAGGTCTTCGCCTGCACGGCGGTGATGAAGCTCGATTCCTTGTCGGCCACCGCCATCAGCAGCACCGGATCGGTCTGCACGGCCTGGGCGGCGCGCACGATCGTCTGAACGATGTGGCGGCGGATCTTCATCGGCCCGAACTCAAGCACGTCGTTCGGGTCGCCGCCGGCGCTCTCCGAGAGCAGGAAGTCGTAGGAGACGCGGTCGACCGCGTTGGAGCCGAGCTCGGTGTCCAGGTCGTGGACCGCGGCGAAGGCCGAGGAGGCGCGCAGCACCACCGGCGCCTCGGCGACGACGGGCGGCAGCGCGCTCACCTGGATGCGCGGGCGGGGCATCGGGATCTCGGTGGCGGCCTGGGCCGAGGACACCGCGTTCTCGAGGCCGATCTTGCCGAGCTCGACGCCCGAGCCGATCAGCAGGGCGCTCAGCGCGCCGGCGAACAGCGACATCGAGAGGACGGAGCGGGCGAGCGCCGGGCGGCTGCCGTGGCCGCGGCCGACCGGGGCGGAGAGGGTGATGCAGTCGGCGGCGCCTGCGCCGAAACGGCCCGCGGGCGCCACCTTGGAGACGCCGGCGGTGCTGGACGTGATGGCCTTGCGAGACGTTCCGACGGTGCGGCCCAGCATGTGCGACTCAAAATCCCAATTTCGCGCCGACGGCGGCGCCACCCCCTGATCTGGCTTGACAGATGTGGCGACAACACGGCCGCGGTTGGGTCATTCCGGTGGCGCCGCCGGTTTTGCGCGCCCAGGCATCCGCTACCCTCTCGCGAGCCCTTCGCGCGGACCCAAGTTGCGAACCCATGATCGGAAACTGTGACTTGTGATCGGAACCCGTGACTTGGAGCCCGTCCCTCCGTATGAGGGCGCATCCGCGACGAACGGCCAGGGACGGCCGGGCGTCGCCGCGCGAAAAAGCCCGGCCCAGCACAGAGTTATCCGATGAGCGGCGTCAACGAGATCCGGTCGGCCTTCCTCGACTACTTCGCGGGTGCGGGGCACACGATCGTGCCCTCGTCCTCGCTCGTGCCGAAGAACGACCCGACCCTGATGTTCACCAACGCCGGGATGGTGCAGTTCAAGAACGTCTTCACCGGCGTCGAGAAGCGCCCCTACAGCCAGGCGACGACGGCGCAGAAATGCGTCCGCGCCGGCGGCAAGCACAACGACCTCGACAACGTCGGCTACACCGCGCGTCACCACACCTTCTTCGAGATGCTCGGCAACTTCTCGTTCGGCGACTACTTCAAGCCGCGAGCGATCGAGCTGGCCTGGAACCTGATCACCAAGGAGTTCGGCCTGAAGCCGGACCGGCTCCTGGTCACCGTCTACGCCGACGACGACGAGGCGGCGACGCTGTGGCGCAAGATCGCCGGGTTCTCCGACGACCGGATCATCCGCATCGGCACCTCGGACAACTTCTGGCAGATGGGCGACACCGGTCCCTGCGGGCCGTGCTCGGAGATCTTCATCGACCAGGGTCCGGGGCTCGCCGGCGGCCCACCCGGCTCGCCCGACGAAGACGGCGACCGCTTCCTCGAGTTCTGGAACCTCGTGTTCATGCAGTACGAGCAGGTCGAGCCGGGCAACCGGCTGGTCCTGCCGCGTCCGTCGATCGACACCGGCATGGGCCTCGAGCGCATGGCCGCGATCCTACAGGGCGTGACCTCGAACTACGAGACCGACCTCTTCCGCGCGCTGATCGACGCCGTGTCGCACGCGGTCGGCCGGCCGCCGGAGGCCTCCAACGTCGCCTCCTACCGCGTCATCGCCGACCACCTGCGCGCCGGCAGCTTCCTGATCGGGGACGGCGTGCTGCCGGGCAACGAGGGCCGCGGCTACGTGCTGCGCCGCATCCTGCGCCGCGCCATGCGCCACCTCGAGCTGCTCGGCTCGCGCGAGCCCGTGATGTTCCGCCTGGTGCCGACGCTGGTGCGCGAGATGGGGCAGGCCTACCCCGAGCTGGTGCGGGCCGAGAGCCTGATCTCCGAGACCCTGCGCCTCGAGGAGACCCGCTTCCGCCGCACCCTGGAGCGCGGCCTCGCGATCCTCGACGCCGAGACCCGCGACCTCGCCGCCGGCCAGAACCTCGCCGGCGAGACCGCCTTCACCCTCTACGATACCTACGGCTTCCCCCTCGACCTGACGCAGGACGCACTGAAGGCCCGCGGCATCGGCGTCGACACCGACGCCTTCGCCGTCGCGATGCAGCGCCAGAAGCAGGCGGCGCGCGCGGCGTGGTCGGGCTCGGGCGAGGCCGCCACCGAGACCGTGTGGTTCTCCGTGCGCGACCGAACCGGCGCCACCGAGTTCCTGGGCTACGAGGCGGAGGCCGCCGAGGGCGTCGTGACGGCGCTGCTGCGCGACGGCGCCGAGGTCGAGGCCCTGCAGGCCGGCGAGAGCGGGCTGCTCGTGGCCAACCAGACGCCGTTCTACGCCGAATCGGGCGGCCAGGTCGGCGACACCGGCACGCTCGCGGCGCCGGGGCTGAAGGCGCGGGTCACCAACACCGAGAAGAAGCTCGGCGATCTCTTCGTCCACCACGTCACCGTGGACGAAGGCACGCTAAGCGTCGGCCAGGCCGTCGAGCTGAAGGTCGACCACGCCCGCCGGGCCGCGATCCGCGCCAACCACTCCGCTACCCACCTCCTGCACGAAGCCTTGCGCCAGGTGCTCGGCGACCACGTCGCGCAGAAGGGCTCGCTCGTCTCGTCCGAGCGCCTACGCTTCGACATCTCCCACCCGAAGCCGATCGAGGCAGCCGAACTCGCCCGCGTCGAGGATATCGCCAACGCGGTGCTGCTGCAGAACGCGCCGGTGGTGACCAAGCTGATGGCGGTGGACGAGGCGATCGAATCCGGCGCCCGCGCGCTGTTTGGCGAGAAGTACGGCGACGAGGTCCGCGTCGTCTCCATGGGCCGGCCGGTGGACGAGGCCGGGCGGGAGGTCGAGGGCGGGCGCCTACAGAGCTTCTCGATCGAGCTCTGCGGCGGCACGCACGCCGCCCGCACCGGCGACATCGGCACCATCACGATCCTCGCCGAGAGCGCGGTCGGCGCCGGCATCCGCCGCATCGAGGCGATGACGGCCGACGCCGCCCGCCGACACCGCAGCGAGGAGAGCCGCACCCTCGGGGCGCTCGCCTCCCAGCTCAAGGCGCCGGTGGCGGAGGTGTCCGACCGGCTCACAGGGCTGCTGGAGGATCGCCGCCGGCTGGAGCGCGAGGTCTCGGACCTGCGCAAGAAGCTGGCGATGGGCGGCAGCGCCGGAGGCGGCGACGAGGCCACGGAGGTGGCCGGCGTCAAGCTGATGGCGCGCGCCATCGAGGGCGTCGAGATGCGCGACCTCAAGAGCCTGGCCGATGCCGGCAAGCAGAAGCTCGGCTCCGGCATCGTCGCCATCGTCGGCGTCGGCGCCGACGGCAAGGCCGGTCTCGTGGTCGGCGTCACCGCCGATCTCACCGAGCGCTACGACGCCGTCGCCCTGGTGCGGGCCGGCGCCGGCCATCTCGGCGGCAAGGGCGGCGGCGGCCGGCGCGACATGGCCCAGGCCGGCGG
>NZ_VRUT01000130.1:0-13677 GCF_008039465.1 Methylobacterium sp. WL120
CTGGATGGGCTCGCCACCCATCCAGGCCGCGAGCTGTTCGCAGGTGACGGGCAGGTCGAGCGTGTTGGTCTCGCCCGAGATCATGGATTGGCGCGTGATCCGCATCAGCGGGCCTCGCTCAGTTCGGCAGCCACGAGGCGCCAGCGGCGGGCTAGGCTGAGCGCCCAGGCATGGGCTTCGCGCTGGTCGGTCTCGCCGGCCGCGATCCGGTGGCGGTAGGAGGCCGCGAGGCGCAGGCAGATCGCGTGATCCTGCTGGGCGTGCAGCAGGCGGACGGCGGGGGAGCGGATGAGGTCGGCGGCCATCGGTCCGGCCTCAGTGCGCGCGGACGAGGCGGGAAGACTTCGCAGCAGCCCATGCGCCCTTGAGGGCGTAGGACATGCACACGCCCCAGGCGTCGCCGGTCACTTCCATGCGGGCCTGAGCGCAGCGGATCGCGGCGCGCATGATGGCGGAGCGGTCGAAGGTGCCGTCGCGGCGGGTCAGCGGGGCAACGGTGCGGGAGAAGTGCTTGGCGCTCTCGGTGCAGACGTTCACGGCGGCCTTGGCGCGAGTGAAGACGCGGCGGGCGTCGGCAGTCAGGCGAGCGTCGGGGGCGCGGGCGATGTGCGTGTGGGGGATGAGGTTGGCGTAGCGCATTGGCGTTGATCCGTTTCAGACCGTGTGATAGTTTTGATATCACTCGATCAATATGAGATCAATAGGCAATCAGGTGATAATTTGACGATCACAGGCGCACAGCTCCGGGCGGCCCGCGCCTTCCTGAGGTGGACTGCACAAGAGGTTGCTGACGCGTCCCGTCTCGGCGTTGCTACGGTGCGGCGGGCTGAACTTCAGGACGGGCCTTTGAGCATCACGGCAGCCAATGCCGAGGCTATTCGCCGGGCACTTGAAGCGGCAGGGCTTGAGTTCATCCCGCAGAACGGCGGCGGGCCAGGCGTTCGCCTCCGCGAGCCCCAATCGTGACGGCATCGCCAGAGCACCTATCCGAAGTCTCTCGCCTCGCCGGCCTCCTCGCCGATCAGGTGCTGGACGCGCAGATCATGAACCGGCCGGTCCCGGACCAGCACATCAGGACGCTGCTCAGTGCTGCCTTCCTCCTCGAGGAGTACGGCGTGCCGCTCCCCTCGCTACTGCAGCAGATCGTTCACGGCGCGAAGAGGGGAGCCGATTGATGCGAACCCAGATCAAAGCCATTAGAATAAAGTTTGTGTCGCAGACCAGTGATGGACTGAAGGTATGAATACGACTGCCAACATCATGAGGCTCAAACGTCCATGAGCAAGTTTGGCGAAGCGCGGAGCGGTCCATGAACAAGACCGGGGAACGTCGCCTCGCCGCGATCCTGATCACCGACGTCGTCGGCTACAGCCGGATGATCTCGGCCGATGAAGACGGGACGCTGCGGCGGCTCAAGGCGTTGCGTCGGGAGGTAGTCGATCCGCGTATCGCCGCCGCACACGGGCGGATCGTGAAGTCGACCGGCGACGGGGTCCTCGTTGAATTCCCGAGTCCGGTGCGTGCGGTCGCCTGTGCCGTGGCGATCCAACGGGCCGCTGCTGACCACAATGCACGATTGCCCGAGACCCAAGCCCTGCACATGCGCATCGGGATCAACCTCGGGGACGTACTCGCCGAACCTGATGGCGACCTCTACGGCGACGGGGTGAACGTGGCCGCTCGCCTGGAGCCGATTTGCGAGCCCGGCGGCCTGTGCATCTCTCGGGCAGTCCACGATCAAGTTCGCGATCGGCTGCCAATCCGTTTTGAGGACCGGGGGAAGCTCGCGTTGAAGAACATTGCTCGGCCGGTCGGCGTCTTCGCCCTCTCGGCCGAGGCCGTCCTGGATCTCCCGGAGCCAGCCGTCGAGGATCAATCCGACGCAGTGATACCGATTGCTCCCGCGCCGGCAGCTGCGATCATGGCCGATGGGGTTCCGTCGCCTCGCCGACCGAAGGCAGCGCTTATCGCTTTTGCTACAGGGGCGTTTGCCCTCGTAGCGGCAGGTGCAGGCCTGTGGTTCTGGCAGGCACAGAAGCTCTCGGGTGAGACAACGCTTGCTGTGCGCGCTGGCCTGCCGGCAAAGCCGGTACCAAGCCTCTCAATTGTCGTGTTGCCGTTCGCCAACCTCAGCAACGACTCCGAGCAAGAGTTTTTCGCCGATGGCCTGACAGAGGACCTGACCACCGATCTATCGCACTTGGTCGGCAGCTTCGTGATCGCCCGCAACACCGCTTTCACCTACAAGGGCAAGGCCATCGACGTGCGCCAACTCGGGCGTGATCTCGGGGTGCGCTACGCCTTGGAGGGCAGCGTGCGCCGCACGGGCGAGCGAATTGTATTGAACGCTCAGTTGATCTCGACAGAGACCGGCGCACATGTGTGGGCGGATCGGTTTGAGGGCGAGCGCGCTCGGCTCGGCGAGCTTCAGGTCGAGTTCGTGGCCCGGCTGGCCCGCTCGCTCGACGTGCAACTGACTCAAGCTGAAGGCCTTCGCGTCTTGCGAGAGAGAACCGACGACGCCACGGCTAGCGACTTGGCTATGACAGGTTGGGCGGTGTTTAACCGGCCGCGCTCGAAAGCAAATATGATTGAGGCGCGTAGTATTTTTGAGCGATCGTTAGAGATTGATCCGAGTCTCCTTCAAGGTAGGATTGGACTTGCCAGGACCGTAGCGACGATTGTTGTAAGCCGTTGGAGCGAACGCATCGCTGCTGATACCGAGATTGCTGACGGACTTATCACAGAAGTTTTGACGACCGATCCTAGCAATGCTCTTGCTCGTTTGGTCAAGGGGGACGTCTTGCGTGCCCGTCGAGATCTTGATCTAGCCGAGGCGTCATACCGACTTGCCATTGATAGTGATCAGAACTTGGCTGTCGCCTATGCCACTCTTGGGTTGACGAAGATCCTCAACGGCCGGGCAGAGGAAGCTCGGCCACTTGTAATGACAGCTCTCCGCCTAAGCCCGCGCGATCCATTGATCAACATCTGGAAATATTGGGTGTGTCATTCGCACGCTCACTTAGGCGAATGGGCAGAAGCAATTGTCTGGTGTAATCGCTCTATCGCCGATAGCCCATTCTGGCAGGCTTACGTTGACCTTGCGGCAGCATACGCTTGGACTGGGCGGAAGGCCGAAGCAGAAGAGGCGATAGGCGGTCTTCTGAAGTCGATGCCTGGCTACACCGTCCAGAAGTGGGCGCGTGCCGATTGGTCGGATCAGCCTACCTTTTTGGTCGAATATGCTCGCCTCGTGGAAGGCCTGCGCAAGGCTGGTCTGCCGGAGAATTGATGAAGGGACACAACGACCTCGAATTCATCCCCGAGAACGGGGGAGGGCCGGCATCCGGTTCCGCGAGCGGAAAGACGGCACCCGCGCCGACCACTGACGTCGTTCACCACGCTCCGGAACCACTCTTGCTGATACACCATTATGGTGTAGGATCGCGATGTCGGAGAAGCGAAAGCCAACCTACGACCTGGACAGCGTGCGCACCTGGGCGGGGTCGTCCAAGTTCGCCGTGACAGGCACCGTCACGCGTACCGCGGCGGCGCTGGGGTTCGGGTCATCGGAGATGGCGGCCGTCATCCGGACGATGCAGCGCGAGCACTTCGATAAATCCGTGACTTCGTTCAACAACCATCGCGAGTGGCAGGACGTCTACCACGTCCCGTCGGACGCTGGCACGCTGTACATCAAGTTTCGCGCGGACGTCGTGACCGAGTTTCTGTTGCTGTCGTTCAAGGAGAAGGACAATGGCTGAAGCGCCTTGCTGCCCGGAGACGGGGCAACCGATGGTCCGCAGCGTGCGCCCGCTGACGATCACATACAAGGGACGGAAGCGGACGTTCGACATGCCGGGCTGGTACTGCGATGCCAGTGGCGAGAGCATCCACGATCGCGCCGACATGCGCGCATCCGATCGGGCGCTCGCAGATCTCAAGGCTGAGGTCGAGGGTGTCGTCTCGCCGTCCGAAGTTGCGCGCGTCCGCAAGCGGCTTGGACTGTCTCAGGCCAGGGCCAGCCAGATCTTCGGCGGCGGTCCCAGGGCGTTCCAGAAGTACGAGAGCGGAGAGGTGCGGGCGACACGCACCATGACGGTGGCACTGCGTTTGGCCGAACGTCATCCCGCTGAGGTCGTGCAGATGGCGGCAGAGCTCGACGCGGTCGAACGCGGCTCACAGCAGGCCTGAAAACGCGTGCCTGGGGGGGCCATCGCGCTGATCCTCGGCCGCCTCTCCATTGTGATGCCGCGTGGCGGTTGAGTGCTCTTCCCCTCGCCAGCCTACTTGGTGGGTCGCACCGTCGGCGGCTTCGATTTTACGCGCGGGCGTGGCGCCTTCTGGATCTTGGCTTGGTGGAACGCCCGCCGCTTCTCGCGCGCGTCCTCGCGCCGGCGGATGGCCGCAGAGAGATCGGTCTCTCCGCGCCTCTGCTGCGTCAGTTGGTCAACCAGCATCGAGGCGACGATCTGCAGGCTTGCTCGTCGAACCTCGCGGTCGGCGTCCTCGCACTCGTCCGAGTGGTCGGCCTCCATGCGGGCTTGCTGCTCCGGGCTGTCGGCCGCCCAGGGACGATACTCGTCAAACGCGAGGTCTGGATCGAGCATCTGATCGAGATCGTAAGTCGTGTGGCCGCAGCCGGCGACGTCGCGGTAATCCGTCATTGCGTTGAGGCAGGCGACCATCTGATTGCCGAGATGGTACGATTGCCCGGCGCCGCGCGTAACGCGGAGGATGTTGGCGGCGAGTGCGCGGATGCTCCTTTTCAGCGCCTTGGTCGCCTCCTGCTTGCGAGCTTCCACCTCGCGCTTCCGGATGTCCTCATCCGACTGCTCGCTCACCAGCCGCATGTCGGCCCCTCCGCGCGCCGGTCCCGCTGCGCTCGATCATCATTGCGTCGGAGGTGGGCGATCGCAACAGGGGTGCCGAGCCAGTTGCTGCCGTTGACCCGCCGGTAACCGGCTCAAGGCACCGTACCCTCAAGCCGGGCTTCGGACCGGTTCGCTGGTGAGATGAACGAAGCACCCGTCGCCCCGTGATCAGATCGGGGGACGGGCCTGCCTCCCCCGGCTTTGCTCGCGGGGAACTCGTCAGATCAGCCCTGACTCCGGCCACGGCGGGCTTTTTAGTGGTTGGCCTCAGAACGATCGGCTTCAGCGCGGCGTTGCCCTCGGATCATCAAGGAGACCGATATGGCACCCCGCGTCTATCCAGGCAGTCCGGACAGGCCAGGCGAGGGCGCGAACAGCGTCGAGCACCGCATCGGACATGACGTGGACAGTGTCGATCAGCTCAGCAGCGTTACGCTCATGGGCCTCGGGATTGGTGGAGCGGCGGTGGCGCTGATCCTGGTGCATTTCCTGATCGGGTGAGGCCCGATCGTGAGGCGTCTACGTTAAAGCTCCGAGGCAACTTTCAGCCCCGCCAGCACCCGCCGCGCGGGGCTTTTTTCGTAGCCAGCGCGCCGCTAAGTGGAACCAGCGATCCACGCTTCCGCTTTCTCCGGCATAAAAAAGTACCGGAGGAAACCCATGAAGTCGCTTTCGACCGCTGTTACTATGCTGCTGCTGTCTGGCTCGGTTGCTCTCGCTGCTCCGTGCACCACCGACAAGAGCAAAAGCCCGAACCAAGCCACGAACACGAAGAGTTCAGATGTGGACGCTTCCAGCAAGAACACGGCTGGCGGCAACCAACCCGCATCTCCTGGAACAGTCGGCGCCATGAACAACGTCGGTTCAAACAGCACGGCCGCAGCTGGTCAGGGCTCCACGAGCGACAAGGGACAGGGCAAGGAGGACCCGGCTGCCAAGAACATGGCCGGGGGCAACCAGCCCGCAGCTCCCGGCACGGTGGGAGCTATGAATAACGCTCAGCCGACGCAGACCGCTTCCAAGGACGAAGGTTGCTGAGGCTGAGCTACCTGTAGCCATTCGTGAGCCCGCCCAGCACCAGCCGCGGCGGGCTTTTTCGTGCCCCGCGATCTACCGCCCGACCTCCCATACCGGCACGCCGACGGGCCGCCCCGGCAAGTTCCGGTAGTACGTCGTCATCCCGAACCGGATCTTGTCGGTCTCGATCGCGCGAACGCGCTCGCCGCTGATCATCAGAGCGCCGCAGTAGTCGACCCGGATGAAGCCGGCCGTCGGGTGCACGCCGAACAGTTCCGCCGTCGTCCAGCCAAGCGCAGCGGCCTCGTCGCCGAACTCGTCGAGGAAGGCGATGGCCGACTCGCGCATCTTCTCCCAGCGCGGACCCGTCATGCCGGGGCATGGCGCGGTGGTCGGCTTCATGGCCTCAAGCGCGTCGCGCCAAGCCTGGGCGTCGGAGGGCGCGGGTCGGATCGGTGCTGGTGATGCCATGGGTCTCGCCGGTGGTGGGCCGGCGGGGATAGGGGCGCAGGCCGGGCGGCGCAACGCGATGTCCGGGGGGCTTCACTGGATCGTCGCCGATCCGACCGCCAGCCCCAGCAGCATAGCAAGCTTCAACATGCCACCGGCGCTCATCTCTTCGCCTTCCACGAGCCACAGGCTCAGATCGTCGCCGGTCGGCTCGACGTACAGGCCGAGCGCACGGAGGGCTTCGACGGCTTCGTGGAAGGGGTCGTCGCTCACGGCGTCGTTGCCCTCGCCTTCAAGTTCAGCCGGTCCCGCATCTCCTTGCCGGCCTTGAAGGCGAGCGCGGTCTTGGTGGGCACCTCGACTCGTGCTCCCGTCCTCGGGTCTCGCGCCTGCCGGCTAGGCTGCTCCTTTACCGTGAACGATCCGAACCCGCGGATCTCCACCCGATCCCCTGCCGCCAACGCGCTCGTGATGCGGCCGATGATGGCGTTGACCACCTTCTCGCAATCCCGCTCGTAGAGATGCGGGTTCTGGGCAGCGAGGCGCAGGACGAGGTCGGACCGGATCATGACGCCGGGATGAGGCTGCCAGCGCCGCGTGGCAAGCCTGGCCGCGCCCTTACCGTTGACTTAGCCGTGCCTGCCAGCCGACATGCCATGTCCGGTTATGGCGCGCCCCGTGGCGAGTCGTGAGCCGGCAGAGATCAAGGGAACAAGGCCGCGAGAAAGACCTAAGCCCAAAACGCCAACGGCCCCACCCCGGCAAGGGTGAGGCCGTCGAAATCGATGGGTCTGCGGAGACCACTTCCAACTCCCCAGACATCATAGCTCCCGCCGGGAGTCAATCGGGATCATTTCCCGAGACGATGGCGCTTTGCCTTTTGCCGGGGACAGCTACCGCTGCGCCCCCTGCTTTGACGCGGCCCAAGCAGGGCTGTGACGGATGAACTACGCCTATGAGATCCGCCGACAGGCGGAGGCGGCCCCGCGCGCCGCGTTGCCAGCCGTCGCGTCCGCGATGTGGAAGGCGTTCGGAGAGGGGCACCTGTCCGAAGCCGAGGCCGAGGCGCTATCTGGGCTGATCGAGGCGCGGCAGAGTTCGCCGCGGCCTGCGGCAAACATGGGAAACGCCCAAGTTTTGAGGTCCCCCGTTTCGGGGAGCGCCAATGCCGAGACCCCCGGTATTGCCTACGGCCTCACAGGAGCCCCCAGGAGCCGCACCGGCTCGCGACCGCGCACGGATGCCTCCATGGCCCGCCGTCGCCGCTGGGCGGCCTCTGGGCGGCTTCCTCCGGGCCTAGCGGCGCGGTTCACCCTCGCCGAGCAGGCAGTGCTTGCCGTGATCGCGGTCGAGGTCGCAAAACGAGGCGACTGCCGTTTAGCCGTTGGCCACATCGCAGCGGTTGCAGGCGTGTCCGAGACGATGGTGCGGAACGCGATCCGCGAGGCTCGAACGCATGGCCTCCTCACCGTCGAGGAACGCCGGCTCGCCCGCTTCCGCAGTGATACCAACGTGGTCTGCATCGTGTCGCGCGAGTGGACAGCCTGGCTGCAGCTTGCCCGATCTGGCGAACGCGCCACGGTGGCACGCTTGTCAGGGGGTGGGTGCAGATCCCCGCAGGGCACGAATACTCCTGTTTCCTACCCTGTGAATTTGGAGGGTCGGAAAGGGCAAAAGCGCAGCCGAGGGACAAAGCTCGCTGCCGCCGGAAAGCCTGACATTGCAAACAGTGCTCTTTAAGCAGCAGGTTTGCCAAGAACGGCAGGTTCATCATGCTTTTCTGGTCGGTATAGGATTGAACCCATCGAGAGGGCCGTGTGACATCGGACGGGCATTGAATTTGCAAATCGAGAGGCATGGCTGCCTTCATGCTCGACATCGCCAACCTGCACCGCCTTCGCTATCGACTGTCGCAGGTCGATCCGTTCCGGCGACGGAATGTGGGGTCTCCGCGCATCCTGTTGATCGGCGTTTGCCAGGGAGCAGCGATCGCCCGCGCGATGCGGTTCCTGGTGCCTGAGGCCGAGATCCGTTTCATCTCCGCCTTCAAGGCTGGACGCCTGTTCCCACGTATGCGCGACCTACTGGCCGAGGCCGATCGGCACGACCACGTGTTCTCCAACATCTACCTGCCGTCGTTTAAGGATGGCGGCGACATCGAGACCCTGCGCGCCTACCCACGTGCCGTGCTGATCCCGACAATCGTCTTCTCTGCCTTCCACCCTGACCTGGTAAATGTCGGCGTGCAGGACGCCGCCCAGCTGACAGGCTTCATCTCCGGCCCGATGGGACACGCGCATTCTGGACTCGCGCTGTTCGGCTACCGAGCTGGTCTCGCGCCAGATCAGACCCTGCGGCTTTACACCGAAGAGGTGTACCGACGCCTTGGTTACTTCGAGGGTTGGGAGGCTTCGGTGGCGCAACTGCGCTTACTCGGACGACAGGCCGGCTACGACCTCGATACGCTGCTCGTGCGCTGGGCCCGACGGGGCTGCTTCATGCACGCTAACAACCATATCAAGATGCACGTCGCTGCCGACCTCGCCCGCGGGCTGCTTGACAAGGCCGGCATCTCCTACGGGGCTTGCGACCTCGACGCCTACCTCCCGGACGACCTCGGCGGGTTCGGCTGCTGGCCGGTCTACCCTGAGATCGCCGCATTCTACGGCGTGCCAGGCAGTGCGCTATTCCTCAAGGCGTCTACACCGCGGACCGGCCCGGCGCATACCATGACGCTCCCGACCTTCATCGCCAGGAGCTACGCGGCTTATGGCCGGCACCCGCTAGAGAAGCTCGTCTGCCGCTCCGTTGACGCTTGGCTGGCCGACCGCGAAATCTCTGCCTTTCTCCACGAGGTGGCAAACGCTTCAACTAGACGAGAAATGCCGCGCGCTGCTGAAATGGGAACCGAAGCCATGCAAATCGCGGCCGAATGACGCCTACGAATTACGACAGAACGAGTAATGCTGTTCTAAGAGCCAATTGATCTCAGATGACTGGCAGACCGATATACGGGCGTTCGACATGCCGAGCAGCCAAGAATCCCCCTTAAGGTACAACGAAACCCGCTGGCGCGAACTGTGCCTGAGCTAAATTAAGAGGCGTTGATGTTTGGCATATTCAAAGTAGCCGCGCGGCGCATGCTGGATCAGCCTGTCGTTGAGCAGGATCAGGGCAACGCAGCGGCTATGCTGGCCGAGGTCGCGCTTCCCTTCCCAACGATGCAACCGCTAACTCCACCGGCTGCTCAAAATGAGGATCTCGAACACCTCATCCACGAGGCGGTGAAGTATGATCTTCGCAAAGCAGGCTACCTTACGCAATCGAGGTAAGCGGCAGTCGCCTGGACCTGCTACAGCACGCGCCTCTCGACGCTTGCGCGCCGCGGCGGTCGCGAACGCCGTTGGGCAGCCCGGTACAGAGAGCACGCGATGACAGGCCGGTGCGGGCCAGTTCCCTGTGCCACGCCCGTGAAGCTTCGGGCCGGGTGGTCGTGTGAAGGTCGGCGACGCGGGGAACAGGAACCGTAGCGCCGGCCTATGGCCAGCTCATAGCCTCGGAGAGGTGGCGGCCCTGCCGTGGGGTGAAGGCAGGGCCGCCGCAGCGGATCAAGAGGACCCGCTGGCTGCGGATGCAGCGGGGTCCATAGTGGATCAGGCGGGTTGCCGAAGGATGACCGAGGACACAACGGCTCTTGTCCTGGCGCTCGCTACCGAAATCGCCGAGTTGCGCGCGGCCCTCGCCGAGGCGCAGGAGTTGCTGATCGAGACGGCCGTCGATGCCGGCGAGATGCACGCCAGGCTTGAGGAGGTGCAGCGGGAGTTGGCCGTGGCGCGTGCGGACCACGATGCGTGGATGAAGCAGCGCTCGATCTAGAATGAGGCGGGCCGATGGGTTGTTGGTCTAATCAGCGACTGGAAAATGCTCTATGAAGCGCACACCGTCCCACAACTCGACGGCATGTCCATTCACAAGGGCTTTAGCTTCCACCATCGCACTCGGATCGTCGTCTACGTTCAAGCGAGTCATCCCAATCACTTCACCGCTCTTTCCTATCAGGATAGCTCGGTAGCGTGGTGGCATCGGCGGCTTGTCCAGCGCATCGAAGCTAATTCTGTCCTCCCCCGCCATTACCCACTCCGTTGCACCTTCGCATCGCCTTGCCAGAAGCCAAGCTTGAGAGCACGCGTGATTTATACTGAATTCCAAAGAAAAAGGCGCACTCGGTTAAAAGTGCGCCGAGGTTAGGCTCAGTTTTGATGCCCCCAGGTCAGGAGCCGAGCTTGAGGTAGCACACAGCTTGGCCTTTGGTGGTCACAAGCGCGTGCAGTCGCAATGCCCTTCTCGACCGATGGCGCAGGTGACGGCCAAGGACCTACCGAAGCAGCCATGTGCCGATGAAGGCGAGGGCGGCCGAGTAGACCGCATGGCCTTCCTCGTCCGTCACCAGAACGGTGATGATCTGGCGCTCGCCATCCTTCGGGATTTCGTCAGCGGCAATCGCCGGCAGCAGGCGCTTGGCCTCAAGGGCAGCGGCTTGCAGGTCGGCGCATTCGGTGCCCACGTCGTCGCGCCGGTTGAAGCCGTCATGGATGTCGAAAAAGTAACGAGGCATCGGCTCTTCACGCATCGAAGGCGGGAGCGCACGTGTCTCTCAAGCGCGGAAAGCCAGGACGAGTGCCGCGATCACAATATTCTGGGCCAGGTTTTTTGTGGGAGCCATTACATAGGTCAGTGCACCGCGCTTAGAAGCGTTGAATTCGGCCTACCGTGCTCGATCCAGATTGCCGCCTGATACCCAGTCATTAGTGGTTTCAACGTATGTGTGTTTAGGCTGACCCCATCGGCAGCACCCTTCCGACGCTGCCGGCTGGGAGAGTTTCGCGCTTCCGCCCCTGATCCAGTGGCGAGGCCGTCATGGTATCCGTATCCAGCCAAGCCGCACTCGGCCTGCTCGTCCGCAGGTTGGAGCGCATCGGCCGGCTCTCGAACGTGGAGCGGCATGCCGTAGAAAGCCTGCCAACGAAGGTTCAGAGGCTTCGACCTCGACAGGACATCGTGCGTGAGGGCGACAAGCCCGAGCATTCTTGTCTGATCGTGGAAGGCTGGGCCTTCCGCTACAAGCTTCTTGGTGGAGGCCGGCGCCAGATCCTGTCGTTCCACGTGCCGGGCGACGTGCCAGATCTACACAGCCTGCATATCGACACGATGGATCACGGCCTCGCAGCCCTGACGGAGGCAACGATCGCCTTCATCCCGCACGAGAGCCTGTTCGAGGTCACAAAGCGCTTCCCTGGTCTCGCAGGCATCCTCTGGCGTGAGACCTTGATCGATGCCGCCATCTTCCGGCAGTGGATCACCGGCATGGGGCAGCGCGACGCGTTCGGGCGCATGGCGCATCTGCTCTGCGAACTCTACTGCAAGCTCGAAGCCATAGGGCTTGCATCCGAGCAGCGTTGCACCCTGCCGATCACGCAGGGTGAACTTGGCGATGCGCTCGGCCTTTCGAGCGTTCACACCAACCGGACGCTTCAGGAGTTGCGGGCTCAGGGGCTTGTGACGCTTCGTTCGCAGGCGCTCAGCATCACGTCCTGGGACGGACTCGTGCGGGCCGCCGAGTTCAACCCGGCCTATCTGCAACTCCCCAAGTAGGTGGGCAATGCTCGTGTGAAATTGCGATCTGCATCCAGGTTGCCGAACGATGGCCGATCACCCCATCGGCTCTATCGTTGCCGCCGACCCCGCTACTCGTCGGCCACCGCCTCCACCGCCGCGATTGCGTTCTCAAGCTCCGCGATCCGCTTCAGCGTGCTGTCGGCCGGCATCGTATCGTACTGAGCGGCTTCCATAATGAGATCGCGCTGGCGGGTTTTAAGGCGGTCCAGGAGGGCTTCGAGCTTGTCCATGGCGCCCTGTAGCGAGGCGGGCGTTTCTCGACAACATCGGCATGGTGGACTTCAGGCCAAGATCGAGACGGTGGCCGCCTAGGAGACCGGCAACACGGTCAAAGCTCGCAGGAGATGACGACCAAGGCGGCCGACCCCCGTTCCAGCATTGCCTTCGATCGAGCCTATGTCCGGTAAACGACCGTTTTCCCGCCAGTCTGACAGGCGGTTCGATTTTGCACCCCTGGCCGGTTCAAACCTGTCGGGAAAACCTGTCGGCAAATCTACAGTCGGGGAATGGGTATTTCGGTTCCCGACAGTCGGAGCCGGCGATAGGTCTTCGGGTTCAGCCCTCCAGAGCGCCCTCGCGAGCGGAGGCTGACAGCCTGTACGTTCGGGGTCGGACGCGGTAGCCGAAGCCGCTCACAGGAAACGGAGAAGGCTCAGTGTTCAGCCATATCACGATCGGCAGCAACGACATGGCCCGGACGAAGACGTTCTACGACGCCTTGTTCGCCGCGACGGGCGGGCCTTCCGGCATCACGGATGCGAATGGCCGGCTGATTTATGATCACCGAGGTGGTCGCCTCCTCATCACCAAGCCTGTTGACGGTAAGGCTGCGTCCGGAGCGAACGGCGGCACCATCGGCTTCACCATGGAAAGCGCGGAGGAGGCCAAGGCTTGGCACGAGGCCGGCGTCGCGAACGGCGGCACCTCGGTCGAAGATCCGCCGGGTGAGCGCACTGGTTCCGCTGGAAAGATGTACCTCGCGTACCTGCGCGATCCGGACGGCAACAAGCTCTGCGCCCTTCATCGCATCGAGAACTGAAGCACCAACTCTTCTTCGCCGCGTTGCACGGGCGCGGCGGAGAGGACCCGAACGCACCTCGACACTCGCGCTCGGGCTAGCCATCTTGCCGTGATGCAGCCTGCCGTCACGCTCGGCCACGTCCTCGATCCCTACGCCTACCCACCGCGGGGCCTCGATCTGGCTGCAGCCGCTCGCTACCTCGGCCTCGATCCAGACGCCTTCAGAAGCCTCGTGGAGAAGGGGAAGCTGCCTCGTCCACGCCGGCTCGGCGAAGCTGCTGTCTGGGACAGGATGGCGCTCGATACGGCATTTGAGGCGGCCCCGGCCGATGAGGAGTCCGTACCGGAACCTGCGCGGAAGCAGAGAGCCGTGCGCGCGATGTCGAAGGAGTGGCCCGGCTACCACAACGTCTACACGCCGAAGACGTTAGCCTGGTCAGCCCCCATTGAAGTGGTCCGCCCTTTGGTATGGCTTTTGAGCCTGGAGGACGGACGAGATGGCAAAACACCCGAAGCCCGAGGAGATCGTCGCGAAGCTCCGTCAGGCGGACGTGCTGATCTCACAGGGCCAGAGCGTGGCCGATGCAATCCGCGCGCTCGGTGTGAGTTCGGTGACGTACTACCGGTGGCGGCGTGA
>NZ_VRUT01000131.1:0-13620 GCF_008039465.1 Methylobacterium sp. WL120
GGCCTATCCCGCCGCCCTCGTCGCCTGATCCGTCACCCCCGACCCAGGACCCTGCCATGCTGACCCGTCGCACCCTCGCCGGAGCCCTCGCGCTCGCCCTCCTCGCCGTCCCGGCCGCCGCGCAGGATTGGAAGGCGACCTATCCCGAGCTGACCCTGGCGGTGATCCCGGCCGAGAACGCCTCGGGCACCACGGACCGCTACGCGCCGATGACCGCCTACCTGTCGAAGGCCCTCGGCGTGCCGGTAAAGCTGCGCATCGCCAACGACTACGCCGCCGTGATCGAGAGCCAGCGCGCCGGCAACGCCCAGCTCGCGTTCTACGGCCCCGCCTCCTTCGCCCGCGCGGTGATGACCGGCGTGAAGATCGAGCCCATCGTCAACCAGCGCCACGACACCGGCGCCTCGGGCTACTATTCGGTGATCTACGTGCGCGCCGACAGCCCGTACAAGACGATCGAGGACCTGAAGGGCAAGAACCTCGCCCTGGTCGACCCCAACTCCACCTCCGGTAACCAGGCGCCGCGCTTCTTCCTGCACAAGGCCGGCCACCCGGTGGACGCGTTCTTCGGCAAGACCGTCTATGCCGGCAGCCACGAGAACGCCGTCCTCGCCCTCGTCCAGGGCACCGTGGATGCGGCGGCCAACCTCTACAACACCGACACCGACACCATGGTCACCCGGATGGCCACCAAGGGCATGCTCAAGAAGCCCGACGGCTCGGCCATGGGGCAGGGCGATTTCCGCGTGGTGTTCAAGTCCGACTTCCTGCCCGAGGGGCCCTTCGCCATGCTGGCGAGCCTGCCGGACGACCTCAAGGCGCGCATCCGCGACGCCCTCGTGGCGATGCCGACGGCCGACAAGGCGGCCTTCGACCGGCTTTCGGACGGCAAGGACCAGGGTCTCACCGCCGTAACCCTGAAGGATTACAAGCCGGTCATCGAGATGCTGAAGTTCAACGACGAGCAACGCCGCAAGTCCTGACCTGAGTTCGTGTAAGCCGCCTGTAATGACCGATGCCTGAGCGGATCACGTCCCTGCCCCCGGACCGGGCCGCCGCCCTGGCGGGGGCCTATGACGCCGCCGTCGCCGCAAGCCGGCGCCGGACCTGGGTCGGCCTCGCCGCGTTCGTTGTTCTCACTGGGCTCGCCGCCCAGGCGGCCGAGGTTCGTCCCTGGGTGCTTGCGGCTCATATCGGCCGCTTCACCGACTACATCGCCCAGATCCTGCCCCCCCTGACCCTGGCGAACCTACCGGCAGACCTCGCCGAATGGTACTGGGGCTGGCCGAAATGGCTCGCGCTGTTGGGCGAGACCCTACTGATGGCCTATCTCGGCACCCTTCTGGGAGCGATCGGCGGGTTCCTCCTGTGCTTCTCCGCCGCCGCCAACGTAGCGGGTAGCCGGACGGCATGCTTCGTGGTGCGGCGCGGGCTGGAATTCTGCCGCACCGTGCCGGAGATCGTGTTCGCACTCCTCTTCGTCATCGCCTTTGGGCTCGGGCCGATGGTGGGCGTGCTGGCGCTGGCGATCCACACCACGGGCGCGCTCGGCAAGCTGTTCTCCGAGGTCGTCGAGAACATCGACATGAAGCCGGTCGAGAGCCTCACCGCCGGCGGGGCCGGGCGGATCGAGACCCTGCGCTTCGCGGTGCTGCCACAGGTGCTGTCGAACTTCGTCTCCTATGGACTGCTGCGCTTCGAGGTCAACGTGCGGGGCGCCGGGGTGATGGGCTTCGTCGGTGCCGGCGGCATCGGGCAAGAGCTCCTCGTGGCGATCCGCAACTTCTACTACGCCGACGTCAGCGCGATTCTGGTCCTCATCATCCTCACCGTCATGGCGATCGATCTCGGCACCGAGCGCCTGCGCCACCATCTCCTCGGGAGCCTGCGATGACCGGGCCCGACATCGATGCGGCCGAGATTGCCACCCTGCGCCGGCGCTTTCCAGAGAGCTTCCGGCCGGCGTGGCGTGGCCGCCTCGTCGCGGGCCTCGCGCTCGCCGGCCTCGTCGCCCTTGCAGGCTACGCGATGGTCCGCCTCGATTTCTCCGCCGCGCGCCTCCTCAACGGCCTTGGCCGCCTCGGCGAGTTCAGCCTGCTGATGCTGCCCCCCGAAGCCGGCGGCCGGGCCTGGGCGTTTCTGCAGGCGCTGACCGAGACCCTCGGCATCGCCTTTATCGGTACGCTGACGGCGGCGCTCCTGGCGTTCCCGGTGGCGTTCCTGGCCGCCCGCAACGTCGTGCCCAACCCATTCGTGCACTTCACCGTGCGGCGCGGCCTCGACGTGGTGCGCTCCATCGACGTGCTGATCTGGGCGCTGATCTGGATCAACGTCGTCGGGCTCGGCCCCTTCGCGGGGGCGCTGGCCATCGCCTGCGCGGATTTCGGAGCGCTGGGCAAGCTGTTCTCGGAAGCCGTCGAGACCGTCGATGACAAGCCCGGCGAGGGCGTCTCCGCCTCCGGCGGGGCCGAGCTTCACCGTATCCGCTTCGGCCTCATCCCGGCCGTGCTGCCCGTGCTCGGCAGCCAGGTGCTGTACTTCTTCGAGTCGAACACCCGGTCGGCCACCATCATCGGCATCGTCGGCGCGGGCGGCATCGGCCAATACCTCACCGAACTGATCCGCGTCCTCGAATTACGCCAGGTCGCCTTCTTGATCCTGATGATCCTTGTGACCGTGGCGATCATCGACGCCGTCTCCGGGCGCCTGCGCCGGGCCCTGATCGGCGGCGCGGCGCGGTAGGCTTCACTCCACCACCAACTCTACGCGGTCGGCGGCGAACAAACTGCGGGTGGCCTGGATGCGCTGGCCGTCCCTGTCCACGTTCACGCTCGAAAGGATGATCAGGCTGCGGCCGGGGGCGATGTCGAGGCGTTCCGCCTCCTCGGGGCTCGCCGGGCGGGCGCCGATCCGGGTCGAGAGCCGGGTGTAGTCGGCGACCGCGAAGCCCGCATAGGCGCGGGTGATCGAGCCGCTGGCAGCGTAGGCCGCGTCGAAGCCCGCAAAGCGCGGCAGCGGCAGGCAGGTCCGGGCCGTCGAGATCGGAGCGCCGTCGGCCCGGTGCATGGTGTGAAGTTCGAGGATCGGTGTGCCGGGGACGATCTCCAAGGCCTCGGCCCAGTCCGGTCCGGCGGGCATGGTTGAAGCCGCGATCAGGTCGCCCCAGGCCTCGCGGCCGGCGCGGGAGACGATCTCGGAGAATCGGGTTCGGGGACCGATCGGATAGGGGATCGGGCCCTGCTCGACGAAGCTGCCCTTGCCCTGCGTGGTGCGCACCAGCCCATCCTCGGCGAGCACGCCGAGCGCGCGCCGTACTGTGTGGCGGTTCACGCCGAAGCGCGCGGCCAGTGCCGATTCGGCCGGTAGTTGCGCCCCGGCGGTGACCGCTCCGCTGCGGATCTCCGCCGCCAGCGCATCCGCAATCTGCCGCCACGCGGCCAAGCCGCCCCCACGCTGAAGCGCCGTCACGCCCGTGTCGCCCGCCTCATTCATGAGTTGCCTCCGCGGAATTGCTCGCATGACGTCCTCGAAACCTCTTGCGTCCACTCCTCCACTTGTCTAAACATATAGACATACCTGGAGTCCGATCAATGCCGAGTGCTAGCCAAACACCACCTCAGCATTCGATGCTAGAGTTCGCCGCGCGCCGACGCGCGATGGCGCGGGCTGGCCAGGCGACCTCCGACGAATTGCGAGCTGCCCTGGCGCAAACCGGGGCCGTCACCGAGGCGCAGGATTTGCGCCCGACCGAGACGGGTCTCGTGATGGTCCGCGGGCGAATTGGTGGCGACGGACGGGCCTTCAACGCCGGCGAGGCCACGGTGACCCGCGCGGCGGTGCGCCTGCCCGGCGGCGAGACCGGCTTCGCCTACCATCTCGGCCGCGACCGGGTCCGCGCCCGCCTTGCCGCCATCCTGGACGCCCACTGGCAGCGCCCCGAGGCACGGCCCGCCCTGGAGGCGGCACTGGAAGCCATCGCCGGGCGCCGGACGGAAGCGGTGCGGCAGGCCGCCCGCAAGACCGCGGCGACACGGGTGAACTTCTTCACCCTGGCGCGGGGAGAGGATTGATGGCGCACACTCTTGCCCACGGCTTTGCCGATCCCGTCCACGAGGGCCAAGCCGTGTTCCGCGCCGCGATGGAGGCCCTGAGCCGGCCCGGCCGGATCCGCCCCCTGGCCACGACCCTGGCGCCGCCCGCCCCCCTCATTCCCGAGCTCGCGGCCCTGGCCCTGGCGCTGACCGATGCCGACACGCCGGTCTGGCTCGACGCGCCGCTGCGTGCCGAGCCGGCGGTTGCAGCCTTCCTGCGCTTCCACACTGGGGCGCCCCTCGTCGATGCGCCCGATCGGGCGGCCTTCGCGTTGATCGCCGATCCCGCTCGCTGCCCGGCCTTCGCGGCGTTCGCGCAGGGCATCCCGGCCTACCCGGATACCTCCGCCACCCTGATCCTCGCCGTGGAGACCTTGTCCGATTCCGCCGGTCCCGCCTTCGCGGGACCGGGCATCCGCGGCACCGCGCACCTCGACGCCGGCCCCCTGCCGGCCGACTGGGCGTCGCGCTGGGCCGCGAACCATGCGGCCTTCCCCCTGGGCCTCGACCTGCTCTTCGTCGCGCCCGCGCGCCTCGCCGGGCTGCCTCGCTCTGCGCGTCCCGTCGCTCCGGAGGCTATGCCATGTACGTAGCCGTGAAGGGTGGCGAGGCCGCCATCGACAACGCCCACCGGCTGCTGGCCGAGGTCAGGCGCGGCGATCCGGTCGTGCCCGAACTCACGGTGGCGCAGATCCGCGAGCAGATGCGCCTCCTCGTTGACCGGGTGATGACCGAGGGCTCCCTTTACGACCCGGATCTGGCTGCCCTCGCCCTGAAGCAGGCGCGGGGCGACGTGGTCGAGGCGGTATTCCTGGTGCGAGCCTACCGCACGACACTGCCGCGCTTCGGCGCCACCGAGCCCGTCGACACCGGGGCGATGACGCTCGCGCGGCGCATCTCCGCCACCTTCAAGGACCTGCCCGGCGGTCAGGTGCTCGGCCCGACTTTCGACTACACCCACCGCCTCGTGGATTTCGCCCTGGAGGATGGCGCCGATCCGGCGCCCGCCGCCGAGGCCAAGCCGGAGGCCGATGCCGCCGCCTCTCCGCGGGTCACCGATCTTCTGGGCCGGGCCGGCCTGCTGGAGCCCTCGCCCCCGGACGAGGGCGCCCCCGTCGGCGACCTCACCCGCGAGCCGGTGGACTACCCGGCCGACCGCGCGCTCCGGCTCCAGGGGCTGGCGCGGGGCGACGAGGGCTTCATCCTGGCGCTCGGCTACTCGACGCAGCGCGGCTACGGCCGCACCCATCCCTTCGTCGGCGAAATCCGGGTCGGGGCCGTCGAACTCGAATTCACGCCGGAGGAGCTCGGCTTCCCGGTCAGCCTCGGCACGGTCGACCTGACCGAGTGCCAGATGATCAACCAGTTCCACGGGAGCGGCGCGGTGCCGCCGCAATTCACCCGAGGCTACGGCCTCGTCTTCGGCCAGGGCGAGCGCAAGGCCATGGCGATGGCGCTGGTGGACCGCTCGCTCCGGGCAGCCGAACTCGGCGAGGCGGTGGTGGTGCCGGCCCAGGACCAAGAATTCGTGCTGGCCCATTGCGACAGCCTTCAGGCGACGGGCTTCGTCGAGCACATGAAGCTGCCGCACTACGTCGACTTCCAGGCCGAACTCGAACTTGTCCGGCGCCTGCGCGCCGAGCACGCCGCCCGGGCAGCCGAGCCGGTCCAAGACGATCCCACCCTACGGGAGGCCGCCGAATGAACCCGCAAGGTACCGTCACGGTCTCGGCCGGCACCGGCTACAACTTCGCCTATCTCGACGAGGGCACGAAGCGGATGATCCGCCGGGCCATCCTCAAGGCCATCGCGATCCCTGGTTACCAGGTTCCCTTCGCCGCCCGCGAGATGCCGATGCCCTATGGCTGGGGCACCGGCGGGGTGCAGGTCACCGCCGCGATCCTCGGCGCGGCGGATGTCCTCAAGGTCATCGACCAGGGCGCCGACGACACCACCAACGCGGTCTCGATCCGCCGCTTCTTCACTGCCACCGCCGGGGTCGCGACGACGACGCGGACGGCAGAGGCCACGGTGATCCAGACCCGCCACCGCATCCCGGAGGCGCCGCTGACCGAGGGGCAGGTCCTCGTCTATCAGGTGCCGATTCCCGAGCCCCTGCGCTTCCTCGAACCGCGCGAGACCGAGACGCGCCAACTCCACGCTCTGGCCGAATACGGCCTCATGCACGTCAAACTCTACGAGGACATCGCCCGCCACGGCCACATCGCAACCACCTACGCCTACCCGGTGGAAGTCGCCGGTCGCTACGTGATGGACCCCTCCCCGACCCCGAAATTCGACAACCCGAAGATGGACGACTGCCCCGCCCTCCAGCTCTTCGGGGCGGGCCGCGAGAAGCGCATCTACGCGATCCCGCCCTACACCCAAGTGCGCAGCCTCGACTTCGAGGACCACCCCTTTCGGGTTCAGAGATTTGACCACCCCTGTGCCCTCTGTGGCGCCGAGGGCGTCTACCTCGACGAGGTCGTCCTCGACGATGCCGGCGGGCGGATGTTCGTTTGCTCGGACACCGATCATTGCGAGACCCGCCGCGCCGACGGCCACACCGGAGAGGCCGCGTGATCGAACCCTTGCTTCCCGAGCCTTTGCTTCCCGAGACCTTGCTTACGGTCGAGGGCCTGACCAAGCGCTACGGCCACCGCCTCGCCTGCGACAGCATCGGCTTCACCCTCGATCCCGGCGAGGTCCTGGCGGTTGTCGGCGAGTCTGGCTCCGGTAAGTCGACCCTGCTGTCGCTCATCGCCGGCGAGGTCGCGGCCGACGCCGGCTCCGTTTCCTACCGCATGCGCGATGGTGCCGTCCGCGCCCTCGCGACCCTGAGCGAAGCCGAGCGCCGGGCCCTGATGCGAACCGACTGGGGCTTCGTGCGCCAGGACGCGACGCAGGGCCTGCGCATGGCGGTCTCGGCTGGGGGCAATGTCGGCGAGCGCCTCATGGGGGTCGGGGACCGTCATTACGGCCGCATCCGCGCCACCGCCCTCGATTGGCTCGCCCGCGTCGAGATCGCCGCCGACCGGGTCGACGATCCGCCGACGCGCTTCTCCGGCGGCATGCGCCAGCGCCTGCAGATCGCCCGTAACCTCGTCACCGCGCCCCGCCTCGTGCTCATGGACGAGCCGACTTCGGGCCTCGACGTCTCGGTCCAGGCCCGCCTCCTCGACATGATCCGGGGGCTGGTGGCCGAACTCGGCCTCGCGGTCATCATCGTCACCCACGACTTGGCCGTGGCGCGCCTGCTCTCGCACCGCGTCCTCGTGATGCGAGCTGGCCGGGTCATCGAGACCGGCCTGACCGACCAAGTCCTCGACGACCCGCAGGCCGCCTACACCCAGCTCCTCGTCTCCTCGGTGCTCGCCGCATGACGCCTCTCCTCGCCTTCGAAGACGTGGCCAAGAGCTTCACCCTGCACCTGCGCGATGGGGCGGTGCTCCCCGTCATCGCGGGGGCCACCCTGGCGGTCCATTCCGGCGAGTGCGTCGTGCTCGGCGGCGCCTCGGGAGCGGGCAAGTCCTCGCTCCTCAAAATGGCCTACGGCAATTACCGCTGCCCGCAGGGAGCTGTCTGGGTCCGCGACGGCGCCCGCGTGGTCAACCTCGCAGCAGCCGCGCCGCGCGAGATCCTGGCCCTCCGCCGCACCACCCTGTCCTACATCTCGCAGTTCCTGCGGGTCATCCCCCGGGTGGGCGCCCGCGCCGTGGTGGAGGCTGCTGGGATCGAAGGGGGGCTTCCCCTCAAGGTAGCCCGCACCCGGGCTGGCGACCTGCTGTCCCGCCTCAACTTGCCCGAGCGCCTGTGGGCGCTGCCCCCAGCCACCTTCTCGGGGGGCGAGCAGCAGCGGGTGAACATCGCCCGGGGCCTGATCGCCGCGCGGCCGATTTTGCTCATGGATGAGCCCACTGCATCCCTAGACGCCACGAACCGGGCCGTGGTGGTGGACCTCATCGCCGAGAAGCGCGCCGCCGGCACCGCCATCCTCGGCATCTTCCACGATGCGGACGTCCGTGAGGCAGTGGCAACGCGGATCGTCGACGTCTCCGCCTTCCGTGGAGCAATGGCGGCATGAACCAAACAGTGATTGACCGGAAGCACACCAGCATGACCGACCGGGTCGAAATCCTCGAGAACGCGCGCCTCGTTCTGCCCGACCGGGTCGAGACCGGCTGGATCGCCGTGGTCGATGGGCGCATCGCCGAGATCGGCACCGGCTCGGCCCCCGAGCACGGCCTCAATTGCGAGGGCGACACCCTCATCCCGGGCCTCGTCGAACTCCACACCGACCACCTGGAGAGCCACTATGCCCCGCGCCCCGGCGTGCGCTGGCACCCCCTTGGGGCGGTCCTGGCCTACGACGCGCAGATCGCGGCTTCCGGCATCACCACGGTGTTCGATTCGCTGCGCGCGGGCACCGACCCGGACGGGAGCGGTCTCGGGACCGAACTCGAGCTCCTCGCCGCCGCGCTTGCGGAGGCGCAAGACGCGGACCTGTTCCGGGCCGAGCACCGCACGCACCTACGCTGCGAGATTCCCTCCACCGACGTGGTCGAGACGGTGCGGACCTTTGCCGAGCGCTACGCCATCGGGCTGCTGTCGCTGATGGACCACACACCGGGCCAGCGTCAGTTCCGGGATGTCTCTAAGTACTACGTCTATGCTGGGCGCGGCGGCCGCTCGTTGGAGGAGATCAAGCTCAGTACCGAGCGCAAGATGCGCGAGGGCCGCGCCCTCAACGCCGTGAACCGGCCCGCTCTGGTGGCGTTCGCCCGCGAGCACGGCATTCCGCTCGCCAGCCACGACGACACCACCCTGGCTGACGTCGCGCTGTCTCAAGAGGAGTCGGTGGTGCTCGCCGAGTTCCCCACCACCCTGGAGGCGGCCGAGGCATCGCACGCGGCGGGCATCACCGTGATGATGGGGGCGCCCAACCTGATCCGGGGTGGCTCGCATTCGGGCAACGTCGCGGCGCACACCTTGGCGGAGGCCGGCAACCTCAGCATCCTGTCCTCGGACTACGTGCCAGCGAGCCTTCTGATGGCGGCATTCGGGCTGCCCGAGCGCGTCCCCGGCATCAGCCTGCCCGACGCCATCGCCACCGTGACGGCCAACCCCGCCCGCGCCACCGGCCTGACCGATCGCGGGCGTCTGGAACCGGGCTTGCGCGCTGACCTCGTCCGCGTTCGCCTCGCCCGGGGCGTCCCGGTGGTGCGTCAGGTCTGGCGCGCCGGCGCGCGGGTGGTGTGATGGCGGGCGGCTTTGTCCTCGTGGTCGGCCCAAGCGGGGCCGGAAAGGACACCCTGCTGCGGCTGGCACGGGACGCGCTCGTTGGCGATTCCCGCTTCGTCTTCCCGCGCCGCCACGTTACCCGCGAGCCATCAACGCACGAGGACAATATCGCGCTTACCGAGGAAGCCTTCGCGGATAGGGCAGCCTCCGGCGCCTTCGCCTTATATTGGCGCGCACACGGCCTCGGCTACGCGATCCCCGGCGAAACGCTTGAGGAGGCCCGGGCCGGGCGGGTGGTGGTCTGCAACGTCTCGCGGCGAATCGTGGAACAGGCTCGAGGATCGCTGCCGCATGTCGGCGTCGTGACCATCACGGCATCAC
This sequence comes from Methylobacterium sp. WL120, assembly GCF_008039465.1. Lineage (NCBI taxonomy): Bacteria > Pseudomonadati > Pseudomonadota > Alphaproteobacteria > Hyphomicrobiales > Methylobacteriaceae > Methylobacterium > Methylobacterium sp. WL120. The sequence continues at coordinate 9,714 of NZ_VRUT01000131.1, forward strand.
CCGAGGTGCTCGCCCACCGTCTCTCTGCGCGCGCCCGGCCAGAGGATGGCGACTTGCGCAGCCGCCTCGACCGCGTCGTTCCAATTGAGACCGAGTGCACGATTTGGAACGACCGCGCCCCGGAGATCGGAGCTGCTAAGCTGATTGCGTATTTGCGCGATCAGGTAGCCTAAATACCACCTCGGCAGGAAGTTCACACGCTGTCCTCCTGTTGGTCGATGTCGGAGTAGTTCATGGCACTGAAAGAGCGGCTTCGCGGCCTCAAGTCCCTTGCCGGTCCCTTCGCGCCATTCGATACTTGCGCCGTCTCGGATGACCCACGCCGTCTTTTCGAGACATGGCTCTACGATGCTATCAATCGGGGCATACCCGAATCCCATGCCATGACGCTCTCGACTGTCGATGAGCAGGGCTACCCTGATGCCCGCGTCTTGATCCTTAAGAACGTGGATGCCGAAGGGTGGCACTTCGCCAGCACAAAGCTCAGTCCCAAAGGCCGCCAGATCGCCGCCCAGCCCCGCGCCGCCCTGACCTTCTACTGGCAACCACTCGGTCGGCAGGTCCGCCTGCGAGGTCCGGTTGTCGAAATGGATCGAGAGATCTGTGAGGCGGACTTCTTGGCCCGCCCTATCGGTTCGCGTGCGGGCGCTTTGCTCGCTCGGCAGAGCGACGTCCTCGTCGGTGACGCAGCATTGGATGCGGGCTTGGCCGAGCAGCGGCGTCGGATCGAGGCCGACCCATCCATCGTATCACCGACCTGGGCGGTCTACGCCGTCAAGCCGGATGAGGTCGAGTTCTGGCAGGCGGACGAGGAACGCAGACACACGCGTTTGCGATACCGGCAAAACAATCAAGGAGGCTGGACGCACGAGCGCCTGTGGCCGTGATATCTCTTGGGCCAGGGTGAAGCCACGCGACGGGCTGTGACAGGACGTAATCGCAGGGGGCAGCGATGTTAGCTCTGATACCCTCTTCGGCCCGAAGCGGACGGGCAGAAGGCCAGGCATGACCGCGGGGGTTGAGCTCCGCGCCCAGGATCTCGGTGGCCTGTCTACACTGATGTGACACCTACGAGGTTCCCGAAGCGGACCATCCGAGGATCGGCGAAAGGATGCGAGCGGACGCAGAGTGTGGGTCCGATCCATAAGAGTTCGGTCAATACGCGCGATGGTCACCTTCGTTGCCGAACGTGCGGGAAGCCGATGGCGGTGACCCCTGCGCCACAAAAAACCCGCCGCGGCGGTATGCCGGGCGGGATGAGGTTCGGCGCCGGGTCTCGGGGGAAAGCGCCGTTGCACGGCCGCTACCACCGACCGTGCAACAGGCTGATGACAGGCATAATCCTCGGTAGTCGGGTCACCGAGGCAGCGGCGAACGAGCCCGAGCGTCACGCACCGGTGACTTCGATGATCATCGCCTCGCGCCGCGCCCGGCCGTACTCGTCCAGGACCTCGACGTCCGCGCGGTGCGTCCCCGGCCCCAGGTCCGAAGGCAGCCGGGCGACCCAGACGTGCGAGGATGGGATCGCCGACACCCAGGGCTTCTTGGTGTCTGCGTTGCGCGCGTAGACCTGCGTTACGAACGGATCGGGCTGACGCGTCTTCACCATCGGGATCGCCGCACGTCCAGTGACGAGCCGCAGGGTAACCCGCGTCCGGGGCCCGCCATCGAACACGTTGACCAAGCGGTCGGTCGATCCGACGGCCTCGATCGGGATCGGAGAGCCGAGCAGGCGCTCGACCGTAAAGACTCGGGCGAGTTCCGGAGTGCGGGCGTTTGATCGGCCCCCATTGAAGTGGCTCTTCGCCAAGTTTGGTGGATCAGGCTGCGAGGAGGAACCGTCGGCGGAGGAGATCGAGGTTGGCGCGGCCGTACATGGCGCGCTTCAAGAGCTTGAGACGCGTGATCTGCCCTTCAGCCTGTCCACTGCTCCAAGGGAGTGTCAGCGCGGACCGCACGGCGTCTCCGTCCTGACCGAGGCTGACAGCAAAGTTCTCGACGATGCGGACGCCGCAGTTTTGGGCGTCGCCCCGCCATTCATCGAACGCCGTGACATCCGATCCCCCCGATGGCGGCGTATGACAGCGGCTCCGGACGATCCGGCAGAAGCGGCGACCGAGATCGACGACCTTGGCCGCCTCGGGATCCTGTAGGACACGCGCAACGACCGCGGCTGCCTCGGGGTCGAGGTCTTCGGGCTCACGCAGGAGATGCCAGGACAGTTGCTTGGATGAGGCCAGGGGTGATGCGGTGGAGATCGCAACACGGATGTCAGCTGTCGCTGGCGACGACCGGATTGTCGTTTTGGCCGAGCCTGCGCGCCGCTCGGATAACCAGCGACGCACCTGCTTCGCGGTGCCGGCAAATCCGACACCCTGAAGTTCGCGCCAGAGTTGCGTCGCGTTCTCGCACCCCTCATCCAAGCGGACATGCAGATGCCCGAGATAAGGATCGAGCATGCTCGGCTTCGGCTCGCGCATGCCGTTCCGGGGGAAGCTCGCGGCGAAGGCGTACTTGCGCACCGTGGCCCGGGCCAAGCCGGTCTCGCGATTGATGCGCCGAAGCGACTGTCCCTCCGCATGGCGGCGACGCACGTCATCGTAGGCCGCTTTCCATCGGCTACGGGCAGCATCTCGCGCGAGCATCTCGGACGGTGCGCGTGGGAAGGCCGTGACGCGCCGGATCGAGGGCGATGACGGGGCCACGGCCGGCAACAGCTTCAGACGCGGATGGACGCGGGCGAGCCAGCGCTCGACCATCTGCCGGGTCTCGAGCAGGAGATGCCATCGGTCTGCGACCTGAACGGCATCGGGCGCACCCATGGTGGTCCCACGCGCATATTCGGTCGAGCGATCCCGTGCCACGACCTGGATCTGCGGGTCTCGCCGGAGCCGAGCCGCCGGCGTCGCGGCCGAACGATCCGGCAGCAGGTCGATGGGACGGCGGCGTTCGAGGTCGACCAGGATGGTGCCGTAGGTTCGGCCCTTGCGCAGGGCCCCATCGTCGACACCGACGATGATCGGTTTGGATCGGGTCGGCAGCGGCCATTTGCGGATGTCACGTAGCAGTGTCGTGGCACGGGTCGGCATCGCCAGGTGCGGCAGCAGCCTTGGCCAGGTGCGGCAGCAGCCTTGCGGCGGGCGTGGCACCGAGCGCCAGCGCGGTCCGAACCTGGGCATCGGCCAGCCGGCGGGTCCTCTGGGCGTAGCGGTCGAGAAGGCGGGGCAGACGCTCGGCGAAGGTCCGACGCGCGCAAGCAGGATCGTGGCAGTAGAAGCGCCGGATCGTCAGGGTCAGACGCACCGCCTGACCGCTCGTCGGTAGGTCGGCGGGACGCCGGTGATAGCGACTATGCACTGACCGGCTGACCGTACGACAACCTGGGCAACGGGCATGCTCGCGCTTCGCTTGAGCGGTAATGCGAAGGGCCGTGCTCTCCGCACGCGTCACGTGGAGAACGCGACAACCGGGGATGTAACAGAGAAGGGTCATGCCCTGATCTGAGAATCCCTGCCCGGTTCAGCCAGGAGCTACCTCCCAGCACCCCAAGCCGACCCAATCCACCAAACTTGGCGAAGAGCCACTTTCCAGGGGGAAGGCCAAACAAGGTCACCGGGGTGAGGGCAGCCATCGAGGCGGCCGGCGCACGCTCGCTCTACCTCCCGGCCTATAGCCCGGACTTCAACCCGTGTATGGATGGCTCCTGCGGGTCAAGGATGTCGGATCGGTTCGGGTGAACTGGTCGGTTGCGGCCATGTATACGGCGTCTGATCTGCAGCGGGATCGCTGCGCGCCCTGATGAAGTCCGCTTGGAGAACAGGTCCCACTCAATCGAGCGCGCTCGAAGCGCTTCGGATTGATCGGGGTGTCCTGGTTCTTCCTCTCCGTTTGTTCGCCATCACCTCAC
>NZ_VRUT01000132.1:0-13552 GCF_008039465.1 Methylobacterium sp. WL120
TGGAACCACGGGATCCAGGCCGCGTCGGTCTTGAGCTCGGGGGTGAGGATGATGCCGCCCATCGTCCAGAGCGAGACGAAGAAGAAGCCCAGCGTCGCCCGCACCAGCAACCCGGTGTCGGCCCGCAGCCGCGCGGTGACCCGGTCGAGCGCGTTCAGGAGCGCGGTGCCGAGGGGCGTGCCCTCGGCGAGGCAGCCGAACATCAGGCACAGGATCGACAGGGCGACGAGCCATTCGAAATCGAGGCAGAGCACCTGCTCGAGGCCGCGGGGCTGGCCGGCGACGTCGAAGGCGCAGAACCACTTCACGTGGGCGCTGGCTTCACCGGTGGTGAGGATGCTGGTCGGGAGAGCCAGGAGAAGGCCAGGAAGACAAAGTAGCCGCCGTGTCGCTTTCTGAAACATGCCTAGACCTGAAACAGCACCGACAGGCACCCGCCTGCGCTGCTATTTACCCAGAAATTAGCAGCAAATTCTAACCAAATATTAACCCGGCGTTGAATGCTGGTTAAAAAATATGGTTAACAAATTGTTTGCTCGAAAGCTGGTCACAGGCGCGATAGCGCGTTATTTCTTGCACATAACGGTTGGTGGGAGGTGCGGAGGCATCGGCGATGTTCATTCTAAGCCTGATGTGTCTTGTCTCGGGAGTGGCGCTTGCCGCTGCTGCCCCACATCAGCCCGAACGAAAGGCTGCCTTCGCGAGAGTAGGCGGGGGCTTGATTGTTGGCGGCCTCTGCCTGCTCGGCGCCGGCTTGCCGCTGTTTCGTTGAAAAGGTCAGTGCTACGCCTTCAACCGTGAGATCGTGCCGCGCGGAACGTTGTAGCTCTGGCCGATCTCCGCGCAGCTCTCGCCGGCCTCGCGCCGTGCCAGGGCCTCCCGCTGCTGATGGGGGTGAGCTTCGGCTTCGGGCCAGAGCGGATGCCGCGTTCGCGAGATCGCCAAGCGCAACCATGGCACGTCCGCCAACGTTCTGGCCTTCGACCCGGATCAACCGGGCATCTCGGGAGAACCTGATGTTGGTACGCTTTGGGGTCGGCTTCGCGCTTGCCACGTTCGTTGCGAGCACGGCTATGGCCGCCCCCGTGTCCCCAGAGGATAAGGCCTCCATGCAGTTGCTCTGCGCTGGCGATTTCACAACCTTGTGCGCCGGTCTGCCCCCGGAGGATGGCCCCGAAACGCGAGCTTGCTTCGCCAAAAACATGTCCAAGCTCTCACCTGGATGCCGCGACGCCATCGAGACCTACAAGAAGAAGGGCTGAGTCCCCAGCAAGGCTCGGCATTAGCGTCCTCCGACCATGTTGAGCAGCGCCACGCCGGCAGCCGACACGACGTTGCCGGCGCCGCGCCAGGGCAGGGGCGTGACCGGAATTACGACATGCTCGACCTTCGCGATCGGTAAGGCCACCTCGGGCGCCTCGGCCTCAGGGTCCGCATCGTTCCCGCGCAGCCATACGATCTGGCTGCCGTGGTGGTTCTCGGGAGCGGCGATGGCAGGTTCAGCGTCCCCGCCGTCCTCAGCGTCCGTGTCCCCGTCCATGCGGTCGAGGATGGCGAGCAGGTTGTCGGCCGTATCAAGGGCGGTCTGGGCCGCTTCCTCAATCATGCGCCGGGTCTCGGCAGGCGAGGGCGGGGCAGGGACGTGCGCCTCTGAGGCGCGCGGGCGGAAGGCAATGACATTGTCCATGGATCAGGCTTTCAGCAGCGCGAGGACATCGCAGGCAAAGGCTCTCGTTTCTGCGGCGTCGCCGTTGTCCAGGGTGGCGAGAGCTAGGGTTTTGATGCGGATTTCGCGGTCGCTCACATCATCGGGCCGGCGCCGGCGTGCCTCGTTGACGCAACCGTCAACGATGAAGCCAAGAGCCTCCGCGAGCTGTACGGCGAAGGTGCCCGCTTCGTTGCTGTGCTCCCCGTCGTCAGATTTGGAGCGCGGCTGAGAGGCCAACCCGTGAGAGATAAGGCTGAGCACAACGGCGTGCTCGCGGAGCGTGTCGAGCGTCCGCATCGACATGGCTTCGAAGTCAGGGCTCGGCAGGAAGTTGGAGGCGGGCGGGATCTGCCTCGCCCGATGGTTGGGGGCGTGCGTACCCGTCGAGCCGCGCCAGTCCACGGCGGCAGCCGCACAGCAGCTCTCGATCAGGGAGCGCACGGCTTCCTTGTCGATATTCTCGTCGGCATCGGGCGCGCCATCCTCTTCGTAAGAGCCCGATGCCCAGACGTGCGGGATCACAGCGCGGGCCTGAGCCGCCAAGTCGCCGAGCGTGCGGGCGGGCAGCTTGAGGATAGTCAGGGAGAGTTCGCCGGCAGCCTCGAACGCTCTTTCCTCAGTCTCGCTGGCTTCCGAAACACCGGGAAGCGCCTCCGCAGCGCGGATGTCTGCATTGCTCAGACCGCCACGAGCTTTCGCGGCTTCAAGGTACGCCAGATGGCGACGGCTAGGCTCTTGGTTGGCTTCGACCGCCCTGCGCCACGCTTCATGTGCGGCGTCGAACTCACGCCCGATCGCATGGAGATTGCCGGACGGCTCCACGTTCTCGGCTGTCGCATCATGTGCCGGAGCGCTACCCCAGGCCACTTCGATCCGGGCGCGGATAGCGGGGTCGCGTAGATCGCCGTTGCACATCAGCTCGTGCCGGATGAGCGTTTCAAGTTGGGTATCCGCATCCTGTGGCCCGGTAGGCTGGCGGCGGGCGATCTCAGCCGCGATGCGGTCCCGGATCTCCGCAACGCGCTCCTGCTCGCGTTCGAGCACATCGCCAGCAGCAGTGTTGATCCGAAAAGCGGCCTCACGCTCGTCAGCGTAGGGAAGGTGGAGTTCAGCACTCCATGCGTTCGAGGCTGCATCGAACCGCTCGAACAGCACTCCGAGTTGCATGATGCTCAGGGCCGACAGGTCGATAAGCGCGGCCTGTTCGACGGCGAAGGCTCGCGCATCAGGCACGTCGGGGACGGCCTTCGGGTCCGGCTTCGCTCCGCTCATCACGCGCCCGGCGGTCGCCTTGAGGGAGGCGGCGCGCTCCCGCAGGGTCGGCTTGGGTTCGGTGCTGGAATGACGCTTCAGCGGGTTGCGCATGTCGGGATCTCCACAATGGAGCCCGTGAGCCGTCCGGCCCAGGGCGAGGGGCAGGAAGGGTTCAGAGCAGCGAAGCGAGGCCCGTGAGGACGCAGCCGCCGCCGATGATCGCGATGGCGGCCATCAGCTCGCCAGCAGCCGCGAGGGCGCGAACGAGGCGGGTAGGCGCCGGGATCGGGCGCAGATCGATCGTCGGGCCGATGAGCCGACCAGACGGCAGAGCCATGGGAAGGCGCTGGATCGGCTCCACACCGAGACAGCGAGACAGCTCGGCCTCACGGACCTCGGCGATGGCCCAAGCGTCCGCAGCGCCCTGGCAGCGGTGTGCGGCGGCGTTCGGCGCTTCCTCGGACAGCCACCAGCGAAGGTGACGGATCAGGCACAGCATCCCGGCCCGCGTCGCGCACGGGGTCGCGAGCAAGGCGTGCAGACTATCGTGCGTCTCGTCATCGGCGGCGTCGGCAGCATCGCCCTCGGGGGCGACCTGAAACACGCTCCACGCCTCGGAATGGCGCTCGATGGCCGCGAGGATGGGGTCCGCGTGGAAGGGGATGCGCTCGGCGTCGAGACGGAGAACGGGCAGGGTCAGGGCATGGGACATCGGTCGGGCTCCAAAGGGCTCGTGAGGGCAGGCAGGGAAGGCGAGGGGGAGGAGGCGCCGGCTACGGCGGCGGGCGCGACTCGATGGGGGCCTCGCTCTCGGGCGGGAACGTCGCGTCCCATTCCGCGCGGGTGATCCCGGTTTTGATGAACTCGCGGTCCCAAGGCGGCAGGTGACGGAAGACCCGCTGGATGGGCTCGCCACCCATCCAGGCCGCGAGCTGTTCGCAGGTGACGGGCAGGTCGAGCGTGTTGGTCTCGCCCGAGATCATGGATTGGCGCGTGATCCGCATCAGCGGGCCTCGCTCAGTTCGGTGGCCACCAGGCGCCAGCGCCGAGCAAGGCCGAGCGCCCAGGCGTGTGCCGCGAGCTGGTCACGCTCGCCGGCAGCGATGCGGTGGCGGTAGGAGGCCGCGAGGCGCAGGCAGATTGCGTGATCCTGCCGGGCGTGGAGCAGGCGGACGGCGGGGGAGCGGATCAGGTCGGCGGCCATCTGTCGGGGCTCAGTGCGCGCGGACGAGGCGTGAAGCCTTCGCGGCGGCCCAGGCGCCCTTGAGCGCGTAGGACATGCACACGCCCCAGGCGTCGCCGGTCACTTCCATGCGGGCCTGAGCAGAGCAGATCGCGGCGCGCATGATGGCGGAGCGATCGAAGACGCCGTCGCCAGTGACGAGAGGAGTGGTGCGGGCGAACCGCTTGGCGCTCTCGGTGGCTGCGACGACGGCGGCGCGCATGGTGGTGAAGGCCCGGCGGGCGTCGGCAGTCAGGCGCGGGTCGACGCTGCGGGCGATGTGCGAGTGGGGGATGAGGTTGGCGTAGCGCATCGGGGCTGTGTCCACGAATTCCGTGTGTGATAAACGGATACCGTGGAAATCAGGACGTGTCAACGCTATCCGTGTATGATAAACGGATAGCGTGTAACGGAGCCGTTATGTCGCTGACGCCTGCCCAATCCCGAGCTGCCCGCGGTTTGCTTGACTGGTCTCAGACCCAACTCGCGGCGAATGCCAATCTGAGCGAGAGCACCGTGCGTGACTTCGAGAAGGGGCGCCGTGTCCCCGCAGCAAACAATCTTGCCGCGATCCAGCATGCCTTCGAGCGCGCCGGCCTCGAATTCATCCCCGAGAACGGGGGAGGGGCCGGCATCCGGTTCCGGGAGCGGAAGGCGAGCGGCAGTGAGTAACGGTCTGCTGAAAGCTCTCCGAGCAATCTTTATCCGGCGTCCTCTGCCGCCTGATATCGTTCCTCCTGGAGAGACACCTGAGCAGACCGAGCGCCGCATAAAAGAGGCTGACGCCGCCCACGAGCAGCAATTTCGGGCGCAGCTTGTGACGATGCCGACAGTCATTGCCTTCGGGACTGAGGCTATGAAGTCGGCTGCCCTTATCAACGGTGGCGCTGCTGCGGCACTGCTGGCTTACATCGGTGCTGGACGGCAGGAAGTAACCTTAGGGCTGATCGAAGCAATCCGTTCTTTCGGTACGGGATTGTTGTGCGCAGCGATAGCTCATGCTGGATCATACATTACCCAATTTCTATACCAGCACATTCAATCATTGATGAGTCAACACTTCGTTTACCCATATATAAGGGTAACAAGATCGTCAAAAATTGCATTTGTATTTGCGGTGATGCTTCACGTTATAACTTTAGGCCTTGTCTGTTTTGCTTTTTGGTGTGCCATCAAAGAGTTTTACGGTGCGTCCGATACACTGCATCCTATGGACGCGGTGCAGCCGAAGGGGAGGTAGCGGCCGACTACCTCGGCTCCCTTCGTATGTGGAGAGACACCGCCCGCCGCGGAAGCCTCCCAAACGGAGGGACATTCATTGACAGAACTACGGGTTGCCCGTATATCTTGGCTCATGCAGACCGTCATCCAGACGCCGACGTTCTTGGCTGATGCGAAGGCGGCTGGCGTCATGGATGACGAGTTGTCGGCCATTGCGGTGACGATCGCAGCCGATCCGCAGGCCGGCGACGTGATCCCAGGCACGGGCGGGGCACGCAAGGTCCGCATCGGCGGCAAGGGCAAGGGCAAATCGGGCGGCTACCGCATCATCACGTTCTACGCTGCCGAGGACGTGCCGGTGTTCCTTCTGGCCCTGGTCTCGAAAGGGCAGCGAGCGGACATCAGCCAGGCTGACCGCAACGCCCTGCGGACGATCCTCGGCACGCTCGCCGATGCATATCGTGAGGGTGTGGCAGGGAAGGTTTCGGCGATGGGCCAGAGGAGAGGGGAGACGACATGACCACGTTTGGAAGCCGCCTCGTTCAGTCTGCACGGGAGGCCGTCGCCATCGCCAAGGGCGAGGCCGACCCGGCGACCTACCGCATCCATGTGCCGGCCGACATCGATGTGGCCAGCATCCGCAAGGCGCTCGGGCTCACTCAGGCCGCCTTCGCTGCACGCTACGGCTTCCCGGTCGGAACGCTGCGGGACCTGGAGCAGGGCAGGGCGAAGCCGGACGCCTCGACCCGAGCTTACCTCCTCGTCATCAGCCGCGAGCCCGAGGCGGTGCAGCGGGCTCTTGAGGCGGCCTGATAACCTTCCCGCTTTGGGATCAGACCGGATGCCCAGGTTGATCTTCAGCTAACCGATCGCGGGCACCTTACCGGCAAGCCGGGCTTAGGACCGGTACGCTGGTGAGATGGACGAAGCACCCGTCGCCCCGTGATCAGATCGGGGGACGGGCCTGCCTCGCCTCAGCGATTGATTAAGCGCCCGCTAACCGCGAGCCGACACCCTCGCTGGCATGTCAAAGCGTACCAAGCGGACCGCACGAGCCTTTCTCTGGATCACATCGCTGACCCTCTGCGGCTTCGCAGCCGTCATGCTGATGCAGGCCAACCGACCGCCTGATCAGATGGCGAGGCGGGTGGTAGACGCAGATCCGAGCACGACCGGCTCGATACAAGCTGCGCCTATGCGCTAGTGTAGAGCGGCACCCTGGTGCCGGTGACAGGTTTCCGCTGACCACAATCCAATCAGCAGCAGCACAAAACGGCTGTTTTATTTTTGATCCGTATTGAACACGGACAGCATCAATCGCGTTCGAACCCCGATCATCTGGATCGGAGAAACGCAATATGCGCACGAGAACAATCGCTATCGCCGCCTCGCTCGTTCTGTCGCTCTCGGGCGCTGCCTTGGCTCAGACTGCTGCCGGCGGTGGAAGCACTGAAGGCAATATGAACAACCCCGGCAGCGTGAAGAGCAATTCCGAAAAGGGCATGGAGGGCTCGACGGGTTCGGCGACTGGAGGTGCGATGGGCGCCGACGGCATGGCGGCGCCCGGTGCCAGTGGTGGTCCCGCGACCGCGACCACCGGAGCACCGGCTGGCAGCACTGGCGGCAACGGTGAAACCGGAAGCGGCGCTGCTCCGAGCGGTAAGTAAGGAAGATGACGGTCCCGCCAGCCCTTGATCGGATCGGGCGGCGGGACCCTTTTATGGCGACCGTCCATCACTCCGATCCGAACGGAGAACTGAGCGACTTACCCCGCGCGCCTGGCGCTCCAGCTCCCGCTGCACTCGACGATGCCGCCGTTTGTGCGCCAAGTCCCGCTGCCGTTGCCTTTGGGGTCAAGGGTCCCGGCGATTGGCACACGGTTCGAGCCCTTGATGATCGTGGCCCGCACGGCTCCAGACTGCGAGACGCCGCCATCGACATCGATCTCATCGCCTGGGACCGAAGCGTCGCTGTCCTTGATCTGCACCTGATAGCTCGTGCTCGACGGGCACGGCCCATCCTTGGTGACGGCCGTGATGCTCCACGAGCCATCGAACCGATCAGGCACCTGGACCTTCTTCTTGGCCGCCTCGGCTGGAACGAGGAGAGCCGTCACCAGGCAAGCGGTGAGGGCAGAGACGGGGATACGAGACATGGAGGGGGCTTCCGCGCTTGAGCGGTCAAAGCCGCCTGGACGCCATGGATACGACTGGACCGCCTGAACGGTTTCCGAACTGCCTTCCTTCGGAGCTTGGCGCGTCAGCGCGGTAAGGCCGCAAAGGCCCACCAAGCCCGACTAACCCGTGCCCAGCGTCTTGATCAGCTCGTGCCCTGCATCCGTCAGGAACCACGCCTGCTCATCCCATTTCCGCCCGATATACTGCGCCGGTCGGACGGCGACGAAGCCGCCCCCAACCAGGGCTCGCATGGCCTTCGAATGGGCTGAAAGGCGGAGGCCGAGCGGGTGCATGGCCACGGCACGAAGGGCTTCTAGGGCTCGGCCGCGGACGGGCGGGATGCCACCGATTACGGCCCCGCCGGCTGCGCCAGCAAACAGGATCGCGTTCCGCACCATGAGTCGGCGGTGCCTCTCCGTCCGGTCCGGATCGGTGACGGCTAAGCGCGCCGGTTCGTGTGCCTTTACAGCGGCGGCCAGATCTAGCGTGTGCCCGCTGGCGAACCGAAACATCGACACCGTCGGGTCTCGCATGAACAAGTCCACGGCGGCATTCACCTCGTCGTCGGTGATGGCCTTCGCTTTGAACAAGTCGCCGGTGGTTAATTCGGGCATGGCGCGAGTCTCTGACATCTCGGCTTGATCGGCGGAATAAGCGAGCGGCGATGAGTTGTGGCACTGCCCCGCCGTTGACTTAACCGCGTGCCCCGGCCGACATGCCATGTCCGGCTTCTACGCGCCTCACGGCGAGTCGTGAGCCGGCTGGATCAAGGGAACAAGGCCGCGAGAAAGACCTAAGCCCAAAACGCCAACGGCCCCACTCCCTGGCAGGAATGAGGCCGTCGAAATCGATGAGGTCTCGGGGACCCCGCTTTCAATCCCCCAGACATCATAGCTCCCGCCGGGAGTCAATCGGGATCGCTTCCCGAAACGATGGCGCTTTGCCTTTTGCCGGGGACAGCTCCCGCTGCGCCCCCTGCTTTGACGCGGCCCGAGCAGGGCTGTGACCGATGAACTACGCCTATGAGATCCGCCGACAGGTGGAGGCGGCTCCGCGCGCCGCGTTGCCGGCTGTCGCGTCCGCGCTGTGGAAGGCGTTCGGCGAAGGGCACCTGTCAGAGGCTGAGGCCGAGGCGCTGTCCGGGCTTATCGAGGCGCGGCAACTGTCAGGAATCGAACGATCTGCCGAACAAGTCGAGAACCGCACAGGAAGCCCCAGGAGCCGCGCAGGCACCCGCCCACGCACGGATGCCTCAATGGAGCGTCGTCGCCGCTGGGCGGCCTCTGGGCGGCTTCCTCCGGGCCTCGCGGCGCGGTTCACTCTGGCAGAGCAGGCGGTGTTGGCTGTGGTCGCGGTGGAGGTGGCGAAGCGAGGGCGCTGCGCCCTGGCGATCGGAGCGGTGGCAGCACTCGCCGGTGTCAGCGAAACGTCGGTTCGGCGAGCCCTGCGCGAGGCTCGGACGCTCGGTCTCATCACGGTAGACGAACGACGCCTGTCTCGGTTCAGAAGCGACACCAACCTGGTCGCCATCATCGATCGAGCGTGGACAGCATGGTTGCGGCTGGCACGCCGATCCACGGGTCTAGGGGGTGGGTGCCAAACCCGACAGGGCACGAATACTCCTGTTCCATACCTTGTGAATTCAGGGGGTCGGAACCCTAAAAAGGGCTGCCGACAAGCGGCGAGCGACCTTGCCGACAAAGCCCGATCTGAAATCCGAGGGGCGGGTAGAACTGGCCGAGCCATGCGGTAGCCGCACGCGGGCGTTCGGTATGACGGAACACGTTGCCGCGTCCGCGAACAAATGCTGCGGTGCACGCCTTACCCCTCCGTGTCGCACGTGAAGGGCGGTTCTACCGCTGCTCGCGTTTTGGAGTGCCTGCTATGTCGACTCTCAGAGACCGCGCTACCGCCCGCCTCCCCACTGCATCCCAGGCTGCTCTTGTCAGGTCCGAGGATGCCAATGTGCAGCCCCCGAAGCGTCGCCCCACTGCCGATCGCGACCTGCCTGCCGTTGGCTCATTCGGGGGGTAGAGTAGAAGCGTAAGCGCTCTTGGCAGGGGCTGATCCGCAACGCGCGCCACCTTGGCGCAAGCTTCTCCGACCTGGGCCTGCTATCGGGCCTCGCCGCACGTGAGCAGGCAAACGGGATGCGGGATGAGCGACGACACGGTCAACCTGATCCTGGCTCTCGCGACCGAGAACGCAGAGCTGCGCGCCCAGCTTGCCGAGGCTCAGGATCTCCTTGTCGAGACTGCCGTCGATGCCGGCGAGCTGCACGCACGTGTCGAAGAGCTACAGGCCGAGTTGGTGGAGGCACGAGCTGAGCGTGATGCGTGGCGGATCGAAGCCGGGCAACGATCAGGGCCGATGCTGCGAAGTGGCTGATGTCTGCTACAGCGCCCGCCTCTCGACGCTTGCGCGCCGCGGCGGTCGCGAACGCCGGCAGGCAGCCCGGCACAGAGAGCACGCGATGACACGCCGGTGTGGGCCAGTTCCCTGCACCACGCCCGTGAAGCCTCGGGTCGGGTGGTCGTGTGAAGGTCGGTGACGCGGGGAACAGGAACCGTAGCGCCGGCTTATGGCCTGCTCAGAACTCCGGAAACGATTAGAAATCCCAACATATGTGTGGTTAGGATAATCGCATCATTCGCACGCGCACTCCGACCTAGCGGCTAAGAGAACTAGCTGCTTCCGCGCCCAAGAAAGCGCAATCGTCATGGCCTCGGTAGAAAGCAAAGCTGCCCTCGACCTGCTCGTGCGCCGCCTGGAACGTATCGGCCACCTCTCGGATGAGGAGAAGAGGGCTGTCGAAAACCTGCCAGCAAAAATCCAGACGCTTCGGCCTCGCCAGGACATCGTCCTCGACAAGGAAAAGCCCGAGCACAGCTGCCTCCTCGTGGAAGGCTGGGCCTATCGCTACAAGCTCCTCGGCCAGGGCCGCCGTCAGATCCTGTCGTTCCACGTGCCCGGCGACATGCCGGATCTCCATAGCCTGCACATCAAAACGATGGATCACAGCCTTGGGGCTCTGACAGAGGCCACGATCGCCTTCATCTCGCACGAGGCCCTGCTGGATGTTACCCGGCGCTTCCCCGGTCTCGCAGGCATCATGTGGCGTGAGACCCTGATCGATGCAGCGATCTTTCGTCAGTGGATCGCCGGCATGGGGCAGCGCGACGGGTTCGGGCGCATGGCGCATCTGTTCTGCGAACTCTACTGCAAGCTGGAAGCCATCGGTCTCGCGGCCGACCACCGTTGCACACTCCCAATCACACAGACCGAACTGGGCGATGCGCTTGGCCTCTCCAGCGTGCACACCAACCGCGTGTTACAGGAGATGAAGGCTCAGAGCCTCATCGAGCTTCGCACACGGACTCTCAACATCACGGATTGGGACGGGCTCGTGCAGGTCGCGGAATTCGACCCATCCTATCTACAGCTCGCCCAATAGGCTGGAAGCGGAGCCGCCTTCACCCCCCGGCAAGCTGACCAACTCATGTTGTTGCGGGCGCCATTTATGCAACCTACGGTCGACGTGTCGCAGGCTTCGATACTGGCAGCTCGCGGTTGTGAGACCGTCGCGCTCCCACCCATGGAACGAGGAGAGGCGTGTGCCTCGCTATTATTTCGACATCAATGACGGCCGTCTCCAGCGTGATGAGGAAGGCGTTCTATGTGCCGACCTGCAAGCTGCCGTTTTGGAGGCCAAGAAGCTGCTGCCTGCCATCGCTGCCGACGAAGTGCCGAAGGACGGCGAACACCAAGTCATGACCGTGCTGGTGACAGACGAGGATGGCAAAGCCGTCTATATGGCTGCGCTGGCCTACACAGGGGCGTGGCTGATCCGGTAGCGACCGCGGCTCCAAGATCCGCTTCAACGCCGCATCGAAGTCCACCTTATCCTCGCTGGCATGTAAAGGGCGGACCAATTCCAGGCCGCTGTGGCGGAGTAAAACCAGGCCAGTGGCGGCCGGCAGCTTGAACGATGAAGGGGCCCGATCGGGCCCCTTCATCGTTTATCGCCGACCATGAGGCTCAAGCCGGTAGGATCTCGCCCGTCTCGGGATCGTGGGGATCGGTGGTGGCCTGGTTTTGCTCCGCCCTGCCATCGCCGCAGCCGCGTCGGCTGCGGGAGGCCTTAAGGCGGTAGCTGTCGCCGTTCAGGCTCAGAATGCTGACGTGGTGGGTCAGCCTGTCGAGCAGCGCGCCGGTGAGCCGCTCGGATCCCAGGACTGAGGTCCAATCCTCGAATGGCAGGTTCGAGGTCACCACGGTCGAGCCACGCTCGTAGCGCTGGGAGAAGACCTCGAACAGCAACTCGGCCCCCGTCGGCGACAGCGGCACGTAGCCGAGTTCATCGACGATCAGAAGCTTTACCGAAGCCAGTTCACGCTGCAGCCGGAGCAGACGGCGCTCGTCGCGTGCCTCCAGGAGTTGGTTGACCAGAGAGGCCGCGGTGGTGAACGCGACCGAGAAGCCCTTCTGGCAAGCCGCCAGGCCGAGAGCCAAGGCGATGTGGGTCTTGCCGGTGCCGGAGTTGCCGAGTGCGATGACGTTCTCTCGACCGAGGATGTAGCCGCAGCGCACCAGCTCCAGCACGAGCATCTTGTTCAGGCTCGGGATCGCGGTGAAGTCGAAGGTGTCGAGGCTCTTCACCGCCGGGAAGCGTGCCGACCGGATCCGGCGTTCGACCATGCGCCGCTCCCGATCGATGAGTTCCAGCTCGACGAGCCGGAGCAGGTAGCGCGGATGATCGACGCCACCCTGGGCGCACTCCCGGGCGACCTTGTCGTACTCGCGCAGCACCGTGGGTAGCTTCAGCTGCTTGAGGTGGTGGGCGAGCAGGATCCCCGGGGTGCCGCCGGTGGTGCCGCCCGGCATCGTCTCGTCACGCGTCGCGCTCATGCCGCCACCTCCGGCACCAGCACGGCGTAGTCGGCGGCCACGGTCGTCCTCACCGCGGTCCTGGGCAGATGCGGATAGGCCGCCAGGTCGAGCCGGGGCGGTCGGCGTTCGAGCCGGGCCAGTGCGATCAGCTTGACCGCGTCGAATCCGATCGCCCCGAGCCGGATTGCGTCGGTGACGGCCGAGGCCACGACGTCCTTGGGCATCGCCTCCATCAGGCGCAGCACCTGGATGAACTCGCGCTTGCCACGGTTACCCATGCGCGCCTCCAGGAGGTGGCGCAGGTGCTGGAACGCTTCGGGCAGATCCCAGCCCTGGAGCGCGGCCGCCTGGTCGAGAGCGTTCGGTTTGGTCTCGATCAGCGCGAGGTAATGCAGCGGATCGGACACGAACACGCCGGTGCCGTAGCTGCGCTCATGCCGGGCGATCTCGATGCCGCCACACAGGATTACGACCTCCTCGACGAAGCCCTTCACCAGCACGTCCCGGAAGCCGTAGGCGGTCGGCACCGAGTAGTCGTTGCAGCGGTAGCGAACCAGCGCGGTCGAGGAGACGCGCCCAGCCCGCTTCTCGCACGGCTCCAGCGGGACCGCCGGCAAGGAACGCAGAACGGCACGATCGGCGACCAGTCGCGTGCCGATGCTCTCGGCATGCTGTCCGGCCCGCTCATCCTGCCGGGTCCGGCAGCGTCGCTCCAGATCCGCGTTCAGCGCCTCGAACGAGGCCGCCTCCGGGGCCGGGGTCATGAAGTTGGACCGGGCGTACTTGACCAGGCCTTCGACCTTGCCCTTGTCGTTGCCCTTGCCCGGACGCCCGAAGCGGTCCCGGAACAGGTAGTGGCTCACCAGCTCGGTGAAGGCACGGGTACGTTCGCGCTGGCCTCCGCCGCAGATCTTGGCGACTGCGATCTTGGTGTTGTCGTAGAGGATCGACAGCTGTTGATTTCCGCTGAGAGTTGACCCGGCGTTTTCGTTGAGAAGTGACCCAGGTTCAGGGGTTGATGTTTATCATTGGGTGGGTCTGGTCAACTCACGGTGCGGCTCCTTTTCGGCTTTCCGGCTG
>NZ_VRUT01000133.1:0-13521 GCF_008039465.1 Methylobacterium sp. WL120
GCCTTCGCCGGCGGGTCGACCCAGCCCGGACGCGGCTCGGCCCGGGCCGCCCCGGCGGCGAGGATCAAGCCGAGCGCGAGCGCGGAACGCAGGCCGCCGACGCGTGAGGGATCAGGGCACATGGGATCACCGGAGGGTGGCCGGGCGGGGGGCGACGCGTTCTACGACGGCCGAGGTTAACGCGAACCGGTGGGCGCCCGGTTCCGTGCGGCTCTGCTCCGAAGCGCATTGGAGCCGGCCGATAGCGCTCGGGACACGCGAAACCGGATCTGCGGTCCCGGCAAGTTCAGAATTGCGGGGGCAACGGGGTTGAGATCGCCGGAACGGTACGCCACCTAGGCCGTATTCCGGGTCCGGGCCCCTCTGGCGGTCGAGGCGTCGACCGCGATGTCGGATCTCTGCCACGCCGTCGCCCCCGCGCCTCGCGGGTGGCGGCGAACGCGCCGAAGAGGTTACCGCCCTTGTCCGATCCGTTGAGCCGGTCCTCCGCCGGAGGTTCGCCGACGAGCGCGGAGGCCGAGTCGTCGGGGGCGTCGCGTCCGCGCCGGGCGCTGCTCCTGTGCAACCCGAAGGCCCGCAACGGCGGCTCCGCGATCGATGCCGTGCGCGAGGCGTTGCGCGCGGGCGGCCTCACGCTGGTCGAGCCGGAGCCCGAGCGCGATTGCTGCGCGGTGATCCGGCGGCACGCGCAGGACGTCGACCTCGTGATCCTCGGCGGCGGCGACGGCACCATGAATGCGGCGGCGCCCGCCCTCGTCGAGACCGGCCTGCCGCTCGGCATCCTGCCGCTGGGCACCGCCAACGACCTCGCCCGCTCCCTCGGACTGCCGCTCGATCCGGTGGCCGCCGCGGAGCTGATCACGCAGGCCGCGCCGCAGCCGGTCGACCTCGGCTGGGTCAACGGGCACTACTTCTTCAACGTGGCCAGCATCGGCTTCTCGGCGGATCTCGCCGGCGGCCTCACCGCGGAATCGAAGAAGAAGTGGGGCACGGTCGGCTACGCCATCGCCGCCTTCCGGGTGCTGCGGCGGGTGCGGCCCTTCACGGTGACGATCGAGCACGACGGCAAGCGCGAGCGCGTCACCACGATCCAGGCCTCGGTCGGCAACGGGCGCCACTACGGCGGCGGCATGACAGTGGAGGAAACCGCGACCGTCGACGACGGCAAGCTCGACTTCTACTCCCTCGAGGTGAAGCACTGGTGGCGCCTGCTCGCCCTGCTGCCGGCGCTCCGCCGCGGCACCCACGGCAGGGCCGAGGACGTGCGCGCCTTCCAGACCACCGAGGTGGTGCTGAGCACGCGGAAGCCGCGGGCCGTCAACACCGACGGCGAGCTCACCACCCACACCCCGGCCCACTTCAAGGTCTTCCCGAAGATCCTGAAGATCTATGCCCCGGATGCGGCCGACCGGCCGGGAGCCGGCGGCACCCGCTTCCTGCCGCTCTGACGCGAGGCGCCCGATGGACCATCTAGTTCAACTCGCCGCCGACCCGACGGTGTGGGCGGCGCTGGCGACCCTCGTGGTGATGGAGGTGGTGCTCGGGATCGACAACCTGATCTTCATCTCGATCCTCACCAACAAGCTGCGGCCCGAGCACCAGGCGAAGGCCCGCCGCATCGGCATCGGGCTCGCCCTAATCCTGCGGCTGGGGCTGCTCGGCACGGTCGCCTTCATCGTGCAGCTGACGAGCCCCGTCTTCTCGGTGCTCGGCCACGCCTTCTCCTGGCGTGACCTGATCCTGCTCGCCGGCGGCCTGTTCCTGCTGTGGAAGGCCACCACCGAGATCCATCACAGCGTCGACCCAGCTCCGGAGACGGCGACGGGCGGCGCGACGCTGGGCTTCGCCGCGGCGATCGGCCAGATCCTGCTCCTCGACCTCGTCTTCTCGATCGACTCGATCATCACGGCGGTGGGCATGACCGAGCACGTGCCGGTGATGATGATCGCCGTCGTGACCGCGGTGATCGTGATGCTGGTGGCCGCCGAGCCGCTCTCGGCCTTCATCGCGAAGAACCCGACGGTGGTGATGCTGGCACTGGGCTTCCTGATCATGATCGGCATGACGCTGATCGCCGAAGGCTTCGGGGCGCACGTGCCCAAAGGCTACATCTACACCGCGATGACGTTCTCGGCCGGCGTTGAAGGGCTGAACATGCTGGCGCGGCGGCGGCGGGCGTAGCGGCCGCCCGTCCCGCGTTTGCGCATCCGCACGGTCCCGCCCATTCTCGAAGGGACCGATCCCCGGCAACCCGTTTGGAAGACGCGATGGTGGCGCTCAAGCTCACGCAGATCGGCGACGCCGTCGGCGTCGTCCTTCCAAAGGAGGTACAGGCGCGGCTCAACGTGTCGACGGGAGACACGGTCTTCCTCGTCGAAACGCCGGACGGCTACCACCTGACACTCGAGACGCCGGATTTCGCGGATCAGATGGCGGTCGCCCGCGCCGTCATGAAGGATCGCCGCGACGCGCTCCGCGAACTGGCGAAGTAGCCGCGACACTCCGCCCTCCACCCCGCGACCTCATCCTGAGGTGCCCGCGCCGGCGGGCCTCGAAGGAGGTCTCCAGACATCGCGCGGCCGGCTCGAGGGCTCCTTCGAGGCTCCCGCTTCGCGTCCGCACCTCAGGATGAGGTCGCGGGGAGGATCGACGGTCAGTCGGGCTGTCATGAGAAAGGCCCCGATCCTGCGGTCGAGGCCTTTTTCTCGTTCGAGTCCTAAAAATCGTCAGGTGTTCATCGAGTCGAAAAAGTCGCCGTTGCTCTTGGTCTGGCGCAGCTTGTCCATGAGGAACTCGATCGCGTCGGTGACGCCCATCGGGTTGAGGATGCGGCGCAGCACGTAGGTCTTCTTGAGCGCGTCCGGCGGAACCAGCAGCTCTTCCTTGCGAGTGCCGGAGCGGGTGATGTCGATGGCCGGGAAGATGCGCTTGTCCGAGACCTTGCGGTCCAGGATGATCTCGGAGTTGCCGGTGCCCTTGAACTCCTCGAAGATCACCTCGTCCATGCGCGATCCGGTGTCGATGAGCGCGGTGGCGATGATCGAGAGCGAGCCGCCCTCCTCGATGTTTCGGGCCGCGCCGAAGAAGCGCTTCGGGCGCTGCAGGGCGTTGGCGTCGACGCCGCCGGTGAGCACCTTGCCCGACGAGGGCACCACGGTGTTGTAGGCGCGGCCCAGACGGGTGATCGAATCCAGCAGGATGACAACGTCGCGGCCGTGCTCGACCAGGCGCTTGGCCTTCTCGATCACCATCTCGGCGACCTGCACGTGGCGGGTGGCCGGCTCGTCGAAGGTCGAGGCGATGACCTCGCCCTTCACCGAGCGGATCATGTCGGTCACCTCCTCCGGGCGCTCGTCGATGAGCAACACGATGAGGTAGCACTCCGGGTGGTTGATGGTGATCGACTGCGCGATGTTCTGCATCAGCACGGTCTTGCCGGTGCGCGGCGGCGCGACGATCAGGGCGCGCTGGCCCTTGCCGATCGGGGCGACGATGTCGATGATCCGCGGCGAGAAGTCCTTCTTCGGCGGCGCGTCGAGCTCCAGCTTGAAGCGCTGGGTCGGGAACAACGGCGTCAGGTTGTCGAAGTGGACCTTGTGCTTGATCTTCTCCGGGTTCTCGAAGTTGATCGTGTTGACCTTCAGCAGCGCGAAGTAGCGCTCGCCGTCCTTCGGTCCCCGGATCGGGCCTTCGACGGTGTCGCCGGTGCGCAGGCCGAAGCGGCGGATTTGCGTGGGCGAGATGTAGATGTCGTCGGGCCCCGGCAGGTAATTCGATTCCGACGAGCGCAGGAAGCCGAACCCGTCCTGCAGCACCTCACAGGTGCCGGCGCCGATGATCTCGACCTCCTTGGCCGCGAGCTGCTTCAGGATCGAGAACATCAGCTCGGCCTTGCGCATGGTCGAGGCGTTCTCGACCTCGACCTCCTCGGCGAAGGCGATCAGGTCGGTGGGCGTCTTGGACTTGAGGTCCTGTAGCTTGACCTCGCGCATGGCGTCGAGGTCGGAGGCTGCGAGCGCGCCCTCGGTCGGCGCATTCGAACCGGGCAGGTTCGAGCCGGGGATGTCCGCGAGGGCGGAGACGTCGGACTGTTCGTTCATGGGATGTCTTGAACCGACGAAAGCGAAGGTTGAGGCGGGGAGCCTGGCAATCGGGAGAAGGCGCCGGATGTCTGGCCGCGAAGGGTGCGGCGGACCCGTGCATCGTCTTGGTGGAGCCCCGGGGGCTCACGGATGCTGCGGTGGCGCTTTTTGGGAGGGCAGATCACGCATATCGTGTTTTTCGTGCCGGCTCAAGGGCTGGGTACACGCTCCACTCCCGGATCGAACGATCCGCCGCGGAGATGCGCGATACCAGCGTTAAAGATTCCGGCTCAAGCCTCGAAACCGTCTCGCCCCGGGAGTTGGTCATGCGTGTAGTGAAGGCGCTTGGGTTGGTGCTGGGGTTCGCGGCGTACAGTCCCGCGGCGCAAGCAGCGTCCTCCGCGCGGGCAACGCGCAGTGAGGCGGCCTACCTTGAGTTGGCGTTCAGCCATGATTTGTGTACGCGTGATGACAGCGAGTTGCGGACGCTCAACAAGCGGCTGAGCCGGAAGCCGGCAAACACCAAGCCGTAGTAGGGCCGCTATCGAGATCATCGAACCCCGGTGACGGCCTCGTCGCGACACGCCGGACCGAATGATCAGACCGGCCCGGCGTCATCGCATCGGATCGAGTTCAGGCCGCCTTGCGACCGGACTTCTTCGTGGCAGGCTCCTCCTCCGTCGGCTCGGTGCCGTCGAGGTTGAGGCTCTCCGCGATTTCCGAGAGCAGCGCGTCGGTCTTCTTCTCCTCCCGCAGGGTCTCGTCGAGGAGCTTGGCCGCGTCGGCGTAGCCGAGCTGGGCGGCCCAGGTCTTCAGGGTGCCGTAGCGGGCGATCTCGTAGTGCTCGACGGCCTGGGCGCAGGCGGCCAGAACCGCGTCGGCGGCGGGGCTGTCGCCGAAATCCTCCAGGTCCTCCTCCATCTCGGAGGTGATGCCCTGCATCGCCTCGCAGGTCTTGGCGCGGGCCGGCTTGCCGATCATCTCGAACACCTGGGTCAGGCGCTCGACCTGGTTGGCGCTCTCCTCGGCGTGGGTCTCGAAAGCCTGCTTCAGCTCGGCATGCTCGGCGGCCTTGGCCGACTTCTTGAGCGCCTTCACCGACTGCTTCTCGGCGTAGTAGACGTCCTTCAAGGTCTCGTAGAAGGCATCGTGCAGCGTCTTCGGCTTGGTGGCCATGGCAGGTCTCCGGGTTCTCGCGGGCCGGCCGCGACGGCAGGCGGCCCCTGGGCTGCCAACCCGGCGACGCCGCCTCGGGTCCCGACGAGATCCCGATGAAATATCGCGCCCTGTGGAGGAACCGGACGGCTCCGACAGGCGATCGCTCGCGGCTCATACCGATTACGCGCGTCGCGATGCGGTCCCCGATCGCGGACGGCGGGAGCCGTTCAGCCGACGGCCCGCTGCAAAGTGCGCGAGGGGGCGGGCACGGCATGCCCGAATTCGCGAGCCATCGCGATCCAAGCATCGATCGCGTCGCGGACGTTCACCAGAGCTTCCTCGGGGGTCTTGCCGTCGGACATGCAGCCTGGGAGATCGGGCACTGTCGCAGCGAAGCCGCCGCCGTCATCGTGGGTCAGCGGGGAAATGACGACGGGATAGGTGAGTTCGCTCATGGCGCGGCTCTGACCTTGTCGATGAACCGGACGAGTTCGCGGATGTACCATCCCTTGATCGGCCGAGCAGCGGGGATCGTCAACTTTTCAAATTGGGAGCGGTGGCCGATCCGATAATGCGAACCGCCGCCGCGTGGGGGATGGCAAACGACGTCGAACTCGGCGCAGAGCGCCATGATGTCCGAAACAGTCCAGCCGGCCATCGGCTTGGCACGCATCGCTTCCAGGCGTTTCGACATGCGGCACCGCCTCCTGACTCGAAGGCAATTTTTTCAGAGTGATAAGTTAATTTTCCTCGGACCGGACGTCTACCACGAATGGGTTAGAATTCGGTTGCGATCTGGGGCGGTCACCGCGATGTCCTGCCTCGTCGGTTAGTTGCGCGACGATCCGCGCCACCTCGGCCTCGGCGGCGGCAAAGCCCTGGCTCGTGTCGATCACGTAGTCGGCCCGCGCCCGCTTCTCGGCGTCCGGCATCTGCTTGGCTAGGATCGCCGCGAACGCGGCCTCGGTCATGCCGGGGCGGGCCAGCACGCGGGCGCGCTGCACCTCGGGCGGCGCGGTGACCACGAGGACGGCGTCGCACCGGGCCTCGCCGCCGGTCTCGTAGAGCAGCGGGATATCGAGCAGCACCAGCGGCGAGCCTGCATGGCGTTCGAGGAAGGCGTGGCCGACGGCCCGGACCAACGGGTGGACCAGACCCTCCAGCCGGGCCAGCGCATCCGGGCGCCCGAGCACTGCGTCGCGCAGATGCGCGCGGTCGACGCCGCCGTCCGGGGCGAGCGTTCCGGGGAACGCGGCGCCGATCGCCCCAGCCGCGGCGCCGCCCGGCCCGTAGAGGGCGTGCACGGCCGCGTCGGCGTCGTGCACCGGCACGCCACGTGCGGAGAACATCGCCGCGGTGGCAGATTTCCCCATGCCGATCGAGCCGGTGAGCCCGAGCACGAACGGTTTTTTGCGCACAGTATCGCTCATCGGAGCGGACCTATCGCGGCAGGTCGGCGACGACGACCGCGCGCAGGGCCTCCGTCACCCTCGGGCGCACGCCGAACCAGGCCTCGAAGCCCGGCACCGCCTGGTGCAGCAACATGCCGAGCCCGTCGATCGCCGGAAGCCCGCGGGCGCGGGCGGCGGCGAGGAGGCCCGTCTCCAGCGGCACGTAGACGATGTCGGCCACCGCCGCGTGGGCCGGCAGCGGAGCGAGGTCGAGGTCGAGCGGCGGGTTGCCGGCCATGCCGAGCGCGGTGGTGTTCACCAGAAGCCCGGCCTCGGGCATCAGCGCCGGGATCGCGTCCCATTCGATCGCGGTCGCGATGCCGGGGGCGAGCGCCGCGACCGTCTCCGCCCGCGCGCGGGTGCGGTTGGCGACGACGATGCGCGCGAGGCCGCGCTCGGCCAGGCCGACGACGACGGCGCGGGCCGCCCCGCCCGCCCCGAGCACCAGGGCGGTGCCGGCCCGCTCGGGCCAGCCGGCGCCGAGGTTTTGGTCGAGGTGGGCGGTGAAGCCCGGCGCGTCGGTGTTGTCGCCGAAGATCCGACCGTCGGCGCCGACCACCAAGGTGTTCACGGCCCCGATGGCGCGGGCCCGCGGGCTCAGCGCGTCGCAGAGCGCGAAGGCCGCCTCCTTGTGCGGGATCGTGACGTTGCCGCCAACGAAACCGGATGTCGGAAGCCGGCGAAAGAACGCCTCGAAGGCGTCGGGCGCGACGGCGATCCGCTCGTAGCTGCCGGCGATCCCATGCTCGCGCAGCCAGTGCCCGTGGATCAGCGGCGAGCGCGAATGCGCGATCGGATGGCCGACGACGAAGGCGCGCCTCACGCCACGCACTCCCGCGCGAGGAGGCAGGGCGGGCCGCCGGCCTCCTCGATCTGCAGGGTCGCGTGGGCGATGCCGAAGCGGGCGCGCAGCGCCTCGGCGACCTCGACGAGGAAGCCGTTGCCCGGGTGGCCGCCGGCCATCACCAGATGCGCCGTCAGCGCGATCTCGGTGGTGCTCATCGGCCAGATGTGGAGGTCGTGCAGGCCCGAGACTTCCGGGCGGGCGTCGAGGTAGGCGCGCACCGCGTCCGGGTCGATGCCGGGGGGCACCGCGTCGAGGGACATCGCCACGCTGTCGCGCAGGAGCCCCCAGGTCGCCCAGACGATCAGGCCGGCTACGACGAGGCTGACGGCGGGGTCGATCCAATCGAGGCCGGTGGCCAGGATGGCGAGGCCCGCGAGCACGACGCCGGCCGAGACCGCGGTGTCGGCGGCCATGTGCAGGAAGGCGCCGCGGATGTTGATGTCGCCCTTGGCGCCGGACGCGAACAGCCAGGCGGTGACCCCGTTCACCAGGATGCCGAGGCCCGCCACCACCATCACGGTCGTGCCGGCCACGGGCTCGGGATGGATCAGGCGCGAGACCGCCTCCCACAGGATCGCGCCGGTGGCGACGAGCAGGAACACCGCGTTGAACAAGGCGGCCAGGATCGAGGAGCCGCGCAGGCCGTAGGTGAAGCGCGCGGTGGAGCGGCGCTTGACCAGCACCGAGGCGACCCAGGCGGCCACCAACCCGAGCACGTCGGATAGGTTGTGGCCGGCATCGGCCACCAGCGACATCGAGTTGGCCGCCAACCCGTAGCCGGCTTCGATCACCACGAAGGCGGTGTTGAGCGCGATGCCGATCGCGAAGGCGCGTCCGAAGCTCGCCGGGGCGTGGACGTGGCCGAGCCCACCGTGGCTGTGGCTGGCATGACTATGGCCGCCATGGTCGTGACCGTGGTCGTGCCCGGCATGATCGTGGTGATCGTGTCCCGCCATGTCGCGTTCCTAAAACGTCAGGAGCCCGGAGGCCCGCAGCCGCGCGAGCAGCGGCAGCAGCGGCAGGCCCAGGATGGTGCTGTGGTCGCCCTCGACCCGGTCGAACAGGTGGATGCCGAGCCCTTCGAGCTGGTAGCCGCCGACGCTGGCCCGCACGCGATCCGCGCCGGCCAGAGCCACATAGGCCGCGATCGCGTCCGGATCGAGCGGGCGCAGGGTGAGGCGGGCGGTCTCGACGAAGCTCTCGACCCGGACGCCCTGCACGATCGCGACGGCGGAATGCAGGGCGTGGGTGCGGCCGGCGAGTTCGCCGATCTGCGCGCGGGCCTCCTCCAGGCTGGTGGGCTTGTGGAACACGCGGCCGTCGGCATCGAGCACCTGGTCGGCGCCGACGACGACGCGGTCGGGGCAGGTCTGCGCCACCGCGGAAGCCTTCGCCTCGGCGAGCCGCAGGGCCAGCCCCTCGGGGGAACTCTTGGGATCCTGGCCGGTGCAATCGGCCTCGACCGCGCGCTCGTCGACGCCCGGCGCCCGCGCCTCGACGACCAGGCCGGCACTCTCGAGCAGCATCCGCCGCGTCGGGCTGGTGGAGGCGAGGACGAGGGGGCTCGGGCCCCGCCAAACCGAGGGCGAGGGGAAGGACGAGGTTGGCATCCCGCCGGAGTGTCACGGATCGGCGGAACGCCGCAAGCGCCGGCCGGCACCACGCCCAAAACCCCGCCGTCCGGAACGAGCCGGCCGACGGGGCTTGAGGGGACCGATACGCGACGCTGGCCCCGAAGGCAGGATTACCGCGGCGGGGTTAGCGTCCGGTCAACGGGACGGATGGCGACGGGTGCGGGTTGTGGGACAGACATGGGCCGGCCTCGGTCACGCACGCCGTGCGGCCATCTTCGCCCGCCGAAGGTCTGCATCACGCTGAAACCATCTTCCGGTCGGCTTATCCTTCCGCGCCGACTGCGTCCCGGTCTCAGCTTCGAGCGCCTGGTCGTCGGGCACGTCGTCCCGCTCCGCCCATCCGAGAAGGCCCAGGACGTGGCGCGGGTCTGCTGCGACGAGCGCGAGCAGGGTGCGGGCTGCCGGATCGGGCGGCGTCCGCCCCTGCTCCCAGTTCTGCACCGTCTTGAGCGGCACGCCGATCGCCTGTGCGAAGACGGTCTGCGACATGCCGAGATGCAGGCGCAGGCGAGCCGAGGGGACTACCAGCACGCCATCGGGTAAATCGCCATCCGCCGGTTCGCCATCCTCGATCCCGTGGCGGTGGATGTCGGCCTCCGTCGTCGGCATCTTTTCGCGATCGATCATGGGCCGGTGGGTCCGAAGCTCGTCTGCCGTGACCCGAGCCATTGCCGGCGCTCCTTCGCATTGGACAACCGCGCCGAGATGATGCGGCGTACGCCGTCGCGATCGGTATAGATCACCGTCAGAACGAAGCCGTCCCGCTCGCCGGTCGCGCGGATACGGGTCTCTCCGTAATCCCGGCGATCGTCCTCAACCGTGTCGCCGTCGAAGATCCCGGCAGCGAAATCGAAACCGAACCCACGCTCCCGCAGGATCTTCTCGTGTTTCGCATCGTCCCACGCGAAATCCAGGGCAAGGATCGGCCTCAGGCGCAGAATAATCAAGGACTATCCGCTTGAAGCGGACATCATCGAGCCTGCCCGAGAACGCCCCTCACGCGGCGATGAACTTCAGCCGGTGGTCGCGGTACAGGTCGAGGATCGCGGCGGCGGTCTCCTCGATCGAACGGCGGGTGACGTCGATGGTCGGCCAGCGGTTCTTGCTGAACAGGCGGCGCGAGGCGGTGATCTCGTCAGCGACCGCGTCCTTGTCGACGTACATCGAGGAATCGTCGGCGTTGAGGCTGAGCAGGCGGTTCTGGCGGATCTGGACGATGCGCTCCGGCGACGCGATCAGCCCGACGACGAGGGCCTTGCGCACCCGCTCCAGCGCCGGCGGCAGCGGCATGCCGGGCACGAGCGGCAGGTTGGTGGTCTTGAGGCCGCGGTTGGCGAGGTAGATCCCGGTCGGCGTCTTCGAGGTGCGGCTGACCCCGATCAGGATCACGTCGGCCTCCTCGAGGTCGTCGGGCAGGTTGCCGTCGTCGTGGGCGAGCGTGAAGTTCATCGCGTCGATGCGCTTGAAATACTCCGCGTTCAGCGTGTGCTGCGCCCCGGGCCGGGCCGCCTTCTGTGTGCCGAGGTAGGATTGCAGCAGGTTGTGCACCGGCTGCAGCACCGAGAGGCAGGGCGAGCTCGATTCCCGGCACGCGGTCTCCAGACGCTCGCCGAGGTCCCCGCCGACGAGGGTGTAGAGCACGAGTCCCGGCGCCGCCTGGATCTCCGAGATCACCCGTTCGAGCTGCGGCCCGGAGCGCACCAGCGGGTAGACGTGCTCAATCGCCGAGACGCCCTCGTACTGGGCGGCCGCCGCGCGGCCGACGTTGATCAGGGTCTCGCCGGTGGAATCCGAGACGAGGTGGAGGTGGAAGTAGCTGCGGCTCATCCGGTCTCCTCCGGTCGCGGAAGCGGGGGAGGCTCCCTTATCCACCGCCGGCCGTCAGGGGAGTCGATAAGTGTGGATAGGATGGCCCGCCGGCCCGGTCCAGCCGGAGTCCGCGAAATCCATCGACTCCCGCGTCAACAGGGTGTCCGATCGGGCGTGTCGGAATCCGTGCGCCTGGGAGAATCCGGGACGCAGGCACGTAACGACCGCCGTCGGCCCGCGCAAGGCGCTGGCGGGACTGGCCTAACGCAGACATTAGCGGCAATCCGTTAAAGCCTGCTTAACGGCGTTGGGCCCGGGAGAGCCTGTGGACACGCTTGCACTCCCATGACTCATGCCTCCAAGAGAAAAAACAGAGTCCTAGAATCTCTCTTCTCTTAGATTAGACCGGGCTGGGGACGGCCTTCGTCGCGCTTCGACGAGGACCGGACGAACGGGCCTTCGACAACAAGACCTGAGCCCGACAGGGCGGAACGGGAGGCGGCATTGGGGGACACGATGGCCACGCAGGGCACGGTGCAGGGCGGCCCCGACCGGAAGGTCCTCAGGGTGCTCGCCGGCGAGGCGATCTCGCCGCCCCCCGCTTGGATGATGCGCCAGGCCGGGCGCTACCTCCCCGAGTACCGGGCGACGCGGGCGGAGGCCGGCTCGTTCCTCGACCTCTGCTACAGCCCGGACTTCGCCGTCGAGGTGACGTTGCAGCCGATCCGCCGCTTCGGCTTCGAGGCGTCGATCCTGTTCTCCGACATCCTCGTGATCCCGCACGCGCTGGGACAGGACGTGCGCTTCGTCGAGGGCGAGGGGCCACGCCTCGATCCCCTCGAAGGCCGGGCCGAGTTCGAGCGCCTGCGGCAGGCCGGCGACCCGGCGATCTTCGCCCATCTCGAGCCGGTCTTCGAGACGGTGCGGCGCCTGCGGGCGGAGCTGCCGCCCGAGACCACGCTCCTGGGCTTCTGCGGGGCCCCCTGGACGGTGGCGAGCTACATGATCGGGGGACGGGGCACCCCGGACCTCGCGCCCGCCCGCGCCCTCGCCGAAGCCGACACGGGCCTGGTCGACGAATTGATCGACCGCCTGGTCACCGTGCAGACCGAGTACCTCGTGCGCCAGCTCCGGGCCGGCGCCGACGCGGTGCAGATCTTCGAGTCGCATGCCGGCACGCTTCCGCCCGCCCTGCCGGCCGGCACGGCCCTGGTCGAGCCGGTGGGCGACGTGTCCGACAGCGCGCTCCCCGAGGAGACCGAGCAGGACGCCCTGAGCCGCTGGTCGTTCGGGCCGATCGCCCGGATGATCGCCGGCATCCGCGCGGCGGTGCCCGATGCGAAGATCATCGTGTTCTGTCGCGGCGCCGGGCTCGAGGGCCATGCCCGGGTGGTGCCCGAGACCGGCGCCGACGCGGTCGGCGTCGACTGGTCGATCGACCTCAAGGCCCTGCGCGACCGGGTGCCGGCGACGACGGTGACGCAGGGCAACGTCCACCCCGACACCCTCATCGAGGGCGGCGCGGCGCTCGATGCCGCCGTCGACGCGGTGCTCGACGCCACCCGTGGCCTGCCCCACATCTTCAACCTCGGCCACGGCATCACCCCGCAGACGCCGGTGGCGCACGTGGAGCAGATGCTGGCGCGGCTGCGGGGCGGTTCGCCGTCCTCTTGAGGGACACCTGCTAGAGGCCGCGCATTCCCCTCGCCCCGTCTGCGGGGAGAGGGCCGCGACGACCTTGTCGTCGTCGCGGCGAGGCGGCAGCCAAGGGTGAGGGGGCTGCGCCGAAGGAGCCTCTTCGTTCGCGCCCCCTCACCGCCGCTGCGGCTTCGCCTCCGCTTCCCACAGGCACGACGAGGTGCCTGTGGGCCTCTCCCCGCAAGCGGGGAGAGGGAGAAACGCGCCCTATCGGCCTAATTCCGGAAACATGCGCCCTGCCCGAACATCACACCCGGAACCCTGACCCGTGCTCGACAACCTCTATCCCTGGATCAAGGCGTTCCACGTCGTCGCGGTGATCGCGTGGATGGCCGGGATGCTCTACCTGCCCCGGCTGTTCGTCTACCACGCGTCCTTGCCCCCCGGCCCGGGCTCGGCGGCGCAGGCGGCGACGTTCAAGGTGATGGAGCGGCGCCTGCTCAAGGCGATCATGAACCCGGCGATGATCGTCACCTGGGTGCTCGGGCTGACCCTGGCCTGGACGAGCGGCGCCTACGTCACCGGGTGGCTTCAGGCGAAGTTCGCGCTGGTGCTGGCGATGACCGGCATCCACGGCTGGCTCGCCCGGATGGTCAAGGATTTCGCCGCCGACCGGAACAGCCGCGGCCACAAGTTCTACCGCGTGCTCAACGAGGTGCCGACGCTGCTGATGATCGTCATCGTCGTGCTGGTGGTCGTGAAGCCCGGCCTCTAGCAGGCTGCTGCAGAAGTCTGGTGTTACGCTCGGTTTGGATCGTTATCGGTGTTTGCCACGGATTGGCCGACGTCCGAGAGGCTGGATTCTGCCTCTTCGATGGGAGCCCGGGTTACGGGCCGCGTCT
>NZ_VRUT01000134.1:0-13347 GCF_008039465.1 Methylobacterium sp. WL120
CGCCAGAGCCCGGGCCGCGAGCGCGCGAACCGGGGCAGGGCGATCCGCCCGAGGGCCACGCCGAACAGCACGATCCCGAACCAGGGGAACAGCGGCACGTAGTCGTTGGTCTGCGGCGCCAGCCGGCCGAGGCCGAGGAAGAACAGCGCGGGCGCGTCGAGGGCCGGGTGCGCCGCGAGGTGTGGCAGCGCCACGACCAGGGCGCCGGCCAGGGCCGTCACGATCGCCGGCACGAACAGGAACGGCAGCGCCAGCACGCTCGACGCCGCGATGCAGTGCAGGATGCCGAAGAAGATGAAGCTGTCGGGAAAGGCGAAGTATGTCGCGACCGTGATCAGGATCGCAGCCCCGCCGACCCGCAGCAGCCGCAGCAGGGTCGGCCGCAACCGCACGCCGCGCCCGTTCATCAGCACGAGGCCGACCCCGACCAGCACCAGGAACGAGCCGGCGATGACGTGCGCCGCGATCCGCCAGGCGGGCGACAGCGCTGCGTTCTCAGGCGTGAGGCGGAGGTAGCCGAGGTCCCAGGTCAGGTGGTAGGCGGCCATCGCTGCGAGCGCGGCCGCGCGCGCCGCGTCGATCGCGGGGATGCGGCCGGGCGCGGATGTCGGCGCGTCCGGTGAAGAGGCCGGGACGGGGGCAAGCGGGGGATCGGATCGCATGCCGGGCCCTAAGCATCATTCGCCGGGCGCGGCCATGGCCGGCGTCGAAATTCCTGCGCGGGACCAGGCCTCGGCCACTCATCCCAGCCCTGCCGCAACGCAGCAACAATCACGAGAATGTGACCGCGCTCGGTTGTCTTCACCGAGGGCCTTCGCCATCGGCAGGCCGGCGCAAAAGCGTGAGTCCCGACACGGACTTGGGCCGAACGCCGACGCGCCGGACCGCCGCAAAACCTTGGGAAATCGCGCCGATTCTCCGGCCGCTGCAACCGGACGCAGCAGGGCTGCCGGGCAAAGAGGCTTTCGCCGCCTCAAGACTTCGTTAATCCTGAGGCCGAAACGCACGTCGCGATTCGGTGTAGGTTGCTTATCGACATGTCTGACGGGTTCGGATCAGGGCCGGCGAGCGCACGGACGGACGGGGTGGGCATCGGCACCTCGCCGCAGGGCGAGGTCGACGAGCCGCTCGACCTCGTCGAGGTCTCGGGCCGGATCAAGTGGTTCGACGTCGCCAAGGGGTTCGGCTTCATCGTCCCGGACGACGGCATGCCGGACGTGCTGCTCCACGTCACCTGCCTGCGCCGCGACGGGCACCAGAACGCGAGCGAGGGCGCCCGCATCGTGGTCGAGGCGACCGAGCGCGCCCGCGGCTGGCAGGCCTTCCGCGTGCTGTCGCTCGACCAGTCCTTGGCGACCCACCCGTCCGAGCTGCCGATGCCGCGGACCCATGTCAGCGTGACGCCGACGAGCGGGCTCGAGACCGCCGTGGTGAAGTGGTTCAACCGCCTGCGCGGCTTCGGATTCCTGACGCGGGGCGACGGCACGCCGGACATCTTCGTACACATGGAGACCCTGCGGCGCTACGGTATCGCCGAATTGAAGCCCGGCGAGACGGTGCTCGTGCGATACGGCGACGGCTCCAAGGGCGTGATGGCCGCCGAGGTCCGGCTGCCCGACGGAGCCGTCCCGTCCTCGCATTGATGGTGCTCCGCTTGTCTCGCGTTCGAAACCTCCTCGCCGGCGGCCTCGCCCTCGGGCTTCTCGGCATGCCCGCGCTCCTACCGGCCATGGCTCCGGCCTCCGCTCAAGGCGCGCAGCAGACCAAGGCTCAGACCGAGCCGCTCAGCATCCGTTCGAAGGACGGC
This sequence comes from Methylobacterium sp. WL120, assembly GCF_008039465.1. NCBI lineage: Bacteria > Pseudomonadati > Pseudomonadota > Alphaproteobacteria > Hyphomicrobiales > Methylobacteriaceae > Methylobacterium > Methylobacterium sp. WL120. The sequence goes on from NZ_VRUT01000134.1 coordinate 1,808, forward strand.
ACCCACCGCTTCGACGTCGAGGTGATGCGCGACGACGCCGGGCGGACCCGCGGCCTGATGTTCCGCCGCACCATGGCGCCGAACCACGGCATGCTGTTCGATTTCGAGCGGTCCGAGCCGGTCGCGATGTGGATGAAGAACACCTACCTGCCGCTCGACATGGTGTTCATCCGCGCCGACGGCACCATCGCCCGGGTCGCGGCCGACACCGAACCGCTCTCCACCGCCATCGTCGCCTCGCCGGAGCCGGTGCTGTCGGTGCTGGAGCTCAACGCCGGGACCGCCGCCCGTCTCGGGATCAAGGCCGGCGACCGCGTCGAGCACCCTCTGTTCCAGGGCCGCTGAGCCAGAGCGCCGACGCGCTCCGAAATATGAACGCATCGAGAACATCGCGCTTGACGCCCGTTCCGTTGCGGATCAGTGTTCTTCGTATGTTCCACGCGGAACGGGCGCACGATCGTCGCGCCTCTCCCGCGAAGGTGGCGAGGATCCCGATGATCGACGCAGCTATCGCCCCGTGCGCCAAGGCCGTCCTGTTCCGTAACGCCGACTGGACGCTGTCGGGCGAAGGCCTCGAGCACCGCACGACCGGCTACTTCATCGGCCGCGACGTGCTCGGCGCCCGGCGCGCCGAGGGCCTTTGGGACTGGCCGCTGCAGATGGCCGAGAAGAGCTGGTGCCGGCCGAGCCTGTTCCGCGAGGCGTTCCTGACCGCGCTCGACCGGTTCGGCATCGCCCGCGACGCCGGCCTCGGCCAGGCCTTCGCCCTCGGCTTCGGCTTCCGCGCCGGGCAGGCTCAGGAGACGGACGGGTTCGTCGCACTCGCCGACCTGCTGCGGCCGCAGCCCGCGCCGCGGCCGGTGCCGGTGCCGGCGCGGCGTTCGGCGCGGATGTCCGCCGGCGCCTGAGCGTCCCGTCCTGACGGCGCCCCATGGTTGACCCGAGGCCGGCGACATGATGCGCTCGTTTGAGGGTTCGAGGAGCACGGCATGACGGACGGCGACGTAGACGGCAACGCGGGCCTCGACGGGTTGATCGTCCCGCCCCTGTCGCGCCGGGGCTTCGTGATGACGAGCCTGATCAGCGGCTTCACGCTCGCGGTCACGCCGGTGGAGGCGCAGGTCGTCCACACCGACGCCGCCGGGATCGAGGCGGGCGAGGTGCAGATACCGGCGGCCGACGGGCCGATGCCGGGCTACCGCGCCGTGCCCGAGGGGCCGGGGCCGTTCCCCCTGGTGCTGGTGGTCGAGGAGATCTTCGGCGTCCACGAATACATCAAGGACATCTGCCGGCGCCTGGCCAAGGCCGGCTACTGCGCCGTGGCGCCGGAACTCTATGCCCGCCAGGGCGACCTGTCGCAGATGACCGATCCCAAGCTCATCATCCGCGACGTGATCTCGAAGACGCCGGACGCGCAGTGGATCGGCGACCTCGACGCCACGGTCGCCTGGGCGACCTCCGCCGCCAAGGGCGACGGGGCCCGCCTCGGGGTGATGGGCTGGTGCCGGGGCGGCCGTGCCGCCTGGCTCTACGACGCCCACCGCCGCGACCTGAAGGCGGCCGTGGCCTGGTACGGCCCGCTCGGCGGCGACCCCACCGACATCCAGCCGCGCAGCGCCGGCTCGGTCGCGGCCGCGCTGAACGCGCCGCTGCTCGGCCTCTACGGGGGCGGCGACACCGGCATCCCGGTCGCCTCGGCCGAAGCCGCGCGCGACGCAGCGAACGCCGCCGGCAAGCGCGTGGAACTCGTCGTCTACCCGGACGCCCCGCACGGCTTCCACGCCGACTACCGGCCGAGCTACCGCAAGGACGCCGCGGAGGACGGCTGGCGTCGCGCCCTCGCGTTCCTGAAGGCGAACGGCGTCGGCTGAAGCCGGCCGGGCCGGGGCGCCGCGACCAGCGGTCACGGAGGCCTCCGGCCCGTCCTTCACGGCTGTGTGCCCTATCCGACACGGTGGGCGGGGCCGGTTTATGCCAGGATGCGCCGTGGCGGCCCGTGCACGCACGGATCGGCCTGCCGTGCGCATCGACGATGGCGATGACCGACCGATCCGAGGGGCCGACCATCCGGCCCGCCTAGAGTGTCCGGCCATGACCGACGTGACTTCGCCTGGACGGAAGCCCGTGATCCTCGTCGTGGAGGATCAGCCGGACGAGCGTTTCCTCGCCGCCACCCTCCTGGAGGAGACCGGCTTCACCGTGATCGAGGCGGAGACCGCCGAGGGGGCGCTCGCCATCCTGAACGATCGCGGCGACGAGGTCAGCGTCGTGTTTTCGGACGTGCGCACGCCCGGGCCGATCGGCGGTTTCGAGTTGGCTCGGATCATCGGCGTCACTTGGCCGCGGGTGCGGGTGCTCCTCACTTCGGGCGACGCCGGCGACCAGCCGAGCGACCTGCGGGTCTCGGCGACCTTCATCCCGAAACCGTGGCGGGCCGAGGACATCCTGGCCTGGGTCGAGCAAGCGGCCGGGCGGCCCGCCGGGTCGGGCTCGGGCCCCTCGGTGATCGGCCCCGGCGGGACGCTGATCCCGCATTCGCCCGAACCCTGAGCCCCGCAATGGGCAGCCCCGCCCGGTGGACGGGCCGCCGTGTGAACGTTGGCGCCTCGTCGCCTGCGCCGAATCTGCTATGCAGTCCCGCGAGCGGACCGCCGCAATCCTCGAAGCGATCGAGCCGTCCATGTTCCTGAAAGCCCGTCGCGGTCCGTTGGCCGCGGGCCTGTTCGCCCTCCTCGTCGCGGCGTCGCCCGCCGCCGCGGCCGCGCCGCCGGCGCAGCCGAACGACGGCCCGGGCGGCGTCGGCGACCGCAAGCTCACGATCGTCAAGCGCGCGATCGGCCGGACCGGCGCCTCGACCTTCGTCTTCCATGCGGTGGGCGCGGCCCCAGCCGAGGGCCGGCCGGTCGTGGTGTTCCTGCACGGCTGGGGCGCCACCAACCCGCAGAGCTACGGCGCCTGGATCGACCACCTCGCCCGTAACGGCTGGCTCGTCCTGTTCCCGCGCTTCCAGGAGGTGAACCGGACCCGCCCCGCCGACGCGGTCGCGAACGCCGAGGGCGCCCTGAAGGTCGCGCTCGACGCGCTCTCCGCGGACGCGGACGCCAAGCCCGACCTGACGAAGGTCGCGCTCATCGGCCATCTCGCCGGAGTCCCGCTCGCCATGGACATCGCGGCGGATGCGAAGGACCAGGGCCTGCCCGCGCCAAAGCTGGTGTTCGGCGTGATGCCGGGCGGCATCGCCAGCGGACCGAAATCGCGCGGCGTCGTGCTCGGCGACCTCACCAGGATCGTGCCCCAGACGCTGCTCGTCACCATGATCGGCGACCGCGACGCCCGCGCGGCCGACCTCGCGGCCCGCCGGCTCCTGCGCGAGGCGAGCGCGGTGCCGATCGAGCGCAAGCTGTTCATGCGCGCGCTCTCCGACGACCACGGCTTCCCGGCGCTCACCGCGACGCTCGCGGCGCCCGCCGGGCTCGACGCCGCCTTCGACGGCACCGCGATCAAGCTGCCGCCCGACCCTAAGGACACCAAGCCGCCGCCGTTCAAGTGGTCGGCGGACATGTCGCTCTCTGGCGAGCAGCAGACGCTCGTGGCGCAGATCAACAACGCGCGGGCCGACACCCTCGACTACCTTGCGTTCTGGAAGACCTTCGACCTCGCCGCCACTGCCGCCTTCGCCGGCCAGGACTTCACCGGCCTGAAGACCAATCCGCGCTTCGGCGACATGGAGCGCTGGGCCGACGGATGGCCGGTGAAGCGCCTGTTCGTCGAGACCCCGCGCGTGAGCCCGTCTCCCGCGGCGACGAACGCGAGCTCCGTGAAACCCGCCGCGCGGCGCTGATCGCGCCGCCTACCTCCGCGAGACCTTCGATGAAGCTGTTCCACTCGCCGACCTCGCCCTTCGTCCGCAAGGTGATGGTGACGGCCCACGAGCTCGGATTGGCCGAGCGCATCGAGCGGCTTCCGAGCGCCGTCCACCCGGTGGCGCGGGACGGGCAGGTGCTCGCCGCGCATCCGCTGGCGCAGGTCCCGACCCTGATCCTCGACGGCGGCGAAGCGATCGCCGACAGCCGGGTGATCTGCGAGTACCTCGACGCGCTGGCCGGCGGGCAGCTGTTTCCGGCACCGGGGGCGGCCCGCTGGGCGGCCCTGAACCTGCAGTCGACCGCCGACGCGGTGCTCGATGCCGCTTTGCTGATCCGCTACGAGCTGACCGCGCGCGCCGAGTCCGAGCGCTCGCAGGCCTGGATGGACGGGCAGGGCGCCAAGATCGCCAGCGCGCTCGACTGGTTCGAGACACAGGTCGGCGCGCTCGGCGGCGTCGACGTCGGCACCATCGCGCTCGCCTGCGCCCTCGGCTACCTCGACCTGCGCTTCGCCGACCTCGGGTGGCGCGAGGGCCGGCCGAACCTCGCCGCCTGGTTCGCGGGGTTCAGCGAGCGGGCCTCGATGCGCGCGACGGCCTGATCCGGCACGCGAGCGAAGGCCGGACCCGTCGCCGCGAAGGGATCACTCAGGTTCGGCACGACACGCCCGCACGCCCCTCCGGCGCGGTTCTTGCGGCGTACGGCATCCTCCGAGAGTGGGATGCCGAGCCATGCCCGATTTCGTCGCCGCGCTGCTTGCCGCCGCCGCCTTCTGCCTCGCGCTTATGGCACTGAACGCGCTGACGCGTCTGGTGCTCCAGTGGCACATTGCGCCGTCGGAGCTTGCTGAGAACGGTCTCCTGCAGGTCGGCGGCGCCCTGGTGCTCGCCCGCGTCGCCTACCGGCGTGCGCCGACCCGCCGCCACCCGTAGCCCCTCAGGCGCCGCGGGCCGACAGGCTCAGGGCCTCGCGCAGGTCGCTGACATCCGTGAGGTAGCGCCGCTTGCGGCGCATCGCCTTGAGGAAGCCGGCATCGGGAAACGGGCAGTAGGGCAGGACCGGCACGGTGCGGCCCTCCGGCACCGCGCCGTCGCGAGCCACCACGTCCAGCACCCCGTCGAGCAGGAGCCGGCCGTGCTCGTGCAGCAGCACCGCGGCGCGGGTCGCGGTCACGTCCGCAGGCAGCGCCACCTGCGCCTGGTCCAGGATCGCCCCGGCATCGATCGCCACGGCCAGCCGGTGGATCGACACGCCGAAGGCATCCGGCCCCTCGGCCAGCGCGTGGATCGTCGGCACCGGCCCGCGATGGTGCGGCAGCAGGCCGGGATGGACGTTGAGGCCGCCGAGCCGCGCGGCCGCGATCGTCGCGCCCGAGAGGATCTGGTCGAAGTGGAAGGTGACGATCAGGTCCGGCGCGTGAAGCCGCAACAGGTCGGCGACCTCGGGTCCGTTGACGTCGTCCACCGTCAGCGTCGGGACATCGCGCTGCCGGCACAGGGTCGCCAGCGGCGTCGCCTCGGGCGTGCCAGTGGTCCCGGCGATCCGCTGCGTCAGCGGGGCGACGAGCCGAAGCAGGTCCGGCAGGCCGAAGTTCACCGCCAAGTACGGCAGGACGGCCGGCCCGGAGCGGGCGAGGTGGCGCCGGACCTGGCCGACGAGGCCTCCCGTCGAGGGCCGCTCGGCGTTCGACAGGCCGACGAAGGCGATCTCGCCGGCATGGTCGGCGACGAACCGGCGCACGGCGCGCGCGTTCGGCAGCGATTCGAGGGCGAAGAGCGCGATCCTGGGCTTGCGCATCAGCGGCGCGGACGTAGCTGGAAGCGGAAGGCCCGCATGGCGGCGGTGCGCAGGAATTCCGGCGCGACCAGGCCGGCGCGGGCGAGGTGGAACAGCACGCTCGGGAAGGTGACGATCTCCTGGTTGCGCGCCAGCCCGCGGGCGATGCGCTCGGCGGCCTGGTCGGGGCTCATCTCCAGCGGACGCCAGCCCTTGAGCTGCCCGCCCATCGGCGTCTTCACGTAGCCCGGCATCACCACGTTCACCCGCACGCCCGTCGGCGCCAGCTTGGCGCGCAAGGCCTGACCGTGCGCCACCAGCGCCGCCTTGGTGCCGCTGTAGGAGGGTGCGTCGGCCAGCGGCGCGTATGCGGCGAGCGAGGAGATCAGCCCGATCTGGCCCTGTCCCCGCGCCGCCATGGCGGTCACGCAAGGCAGGACGACGTTGAGGCAGCCGACGAGGTTGATGTCGAGGGTCTCGAAGGCGACGTCCTCGCTCTCGACCGCGCCGGTCGGGTGCCCGCCGTTGACGCCCGCGTTGGCGATCACGAGGTCGATCGGGCAGTCCGCGTCGAGCGCCCGGATCCAGGCGCGGACCGCCTCGCGGTCGCGCAGGTCCAGGGGCACGGTCGTCGCCTCCGCCCCGCGCGCGCGGCATTCGGCGGCCACCGCGTCGAGGCGGCCGGGATCGCGGGCGTTGAGGGTGAGGCGGTTTCCGGGCCGGGCGTAGCGACGGGCCAAAGCCGCGCCGATGCCGCTCGATGCGCCGGTGATCAGGATGTGGGGCATGGTCCGGGTGCTACCGCACGCCGGTCGGCCGGATCAATACACCTCGGCGAGGCGGCCGGTCCCGACCTCGCCCTCGCGGATCGTTCGGGCGACGGCGACGAGGGCGTCTGGGAGCGCCGCCTCCATCCGCGGCACGGTGGCGGCGACGGCCCGCGCGATGGCGGATTTTGAGAAGTAGCCGCCGTTCACCTGCGTCCGGTGCAGCACGACGCGGCGGAAATCCGCCATCAGCCCGAGGTCCGGCGCGGTCGGCGCGGTCCAGAAGCCGTCGATGTCGCCCTGATGGGTGAGGCCGAGCATGTTGTAGATCGCGGTGCCGAGCGCCATCGTCGGCCGGCCCATCTCGAGCGAGAGCATCCCGACGGTGCTGTTGACGATCACCACGCCGCGGGCGCCGGCAATCAGGTTGGGCAGGTCGCCGCCGTCGATGAAGTCGAGGCGCTCGCTCACGCCGTGGCGGCGCGCCGAGGCGCGGGCGAACTTGCGCCAGTTGATCAAGCCGGCATCGAGGGGGTGGAGCTTGACCAGGAGGCGGCTCGGCGCCTCCGAGGCCTCGGCGAAGGACTTGATCACCCGGTCCATGAAGCCTTCGACCCCGAGGAAGGGGGAGTGCACGCGGATCTGGTAGTCGCTGTCGAGCTGGAGCGGCAGCAGGAAGTAGTCGCAGCCGACCGCGTTGTAGATCTCGTTGCAGCGCGCGGCCTCGCGCCGGGTGCGGCCGCGGCGGGAGAACTTCTTGATCCAGCCCGCATATTCCATCGCGATGTGCGTCGGGCGGTGGCTGCGGAAGCGCGGGTAGAGGTAGGGGAAGCAGACGTTGGCGACGTTGTAGCCGACGTCCCAGATGCTGCGGAGCGCCATGTCGCCGGTGGAGGGCATCGCGCGGCCGGGCTGCGGCAGGCGCCGCGCCACCGCCCGCACCGTCTCGGCGGTCTTCGGCAGGGTCGAGTATCCGTTCACGCCGCCGAGCTCGCAGGTGATCCAGTTCGGGCGGATGTAGCCCTCTTCGAACACGTGGACGCGCAGGCCCCGTGCGACCGCGACCGCGCGGGCGACGACGTGATAGGGGCGGCAATCGCCGAACAGGACGATGTCGGTGACGCCGTGGGTGGCGACGTAGGCGTCGAGCCAGGCTTCCCAGCCTGGGCGGGTGCCGCGGTAATGGTCGGCGTCGCCGCGCCAGAACAGCCAGTCGCCGGGGCAGAAGTTGATGCGGCGCACCCGATGCCCGCGGCCGGCGAGCGCCTTCCCGAGATCGGAGAAGAAGGTCGAGGCGAGCCCCTGGAGGAAGAGGAACGTCGCCGGGCTCGCATCGGTGGGATCTGGGCGAGGCTGAAGCATTCCGGAGCGCTCTGTACCTTCAGCAGACGGGACGGGGCCGCCATCACGGGTTGCACGGTCGAGACGGCCCGGCAATCCGAAGCCGCGCCGGCCCACCTGATTCCGGCGGACCGTGGCCGTCCGGCCACGGCGTCGGGTCCGATCGCGAACCGCCTCCGAGCTAGGTGTCAATCGCGGCGGCGATATGTCCGGGCCGTGTCGCTCCCCAAGCGTATCGCGCACTCCCTTTGCGGAAGCATTCGCCTGCGGGGGCCGAAGTGGGATAAAGCCCGCGGAGCCTGGGCAGGGGCGCGTCGCGGCCGGCGCGATCCGATGCCCATCAGCCGGCCGGCCCGGAGCCCTCGACCGACGTGGTGATGCGCCCGCCCCTTCCTGCCTCGCTCTTCGCCGTCGGACCCACGGTCCGGCTGCTGCGCGCCGAGATCGAGGCCGCCACCGGCAGCCGCTTCGGCGCGCTGGGCCTGGCAAGCGCCGCCGTCGTCTGGGGCGACGGCGCGGCCGCGCGGATGCTGCGGCTGGCCGGGCGTCCGGTGCTCGTGGTCGCCCCGGGGCCGCTGCTCAGCCCCTACGACCAGGCCGCGACCGGGTTTTCGAGCCTGACCCTGACTTTTGCCGGCGCGCCCGTCGGCGGGCGCGAGGCGCCGGGCGTCCACCATTTCGACCCCTGGACCCGCGCGCCCATCGATCGCGAGGACTGCGCCGAGCGCGTCGCCTGGCTCCGGGCGCGGTTTTCCGAGAATGCGCGGCGCGCCGTCTACGTCGGCATCTCGCGCTGGAAGCGGCCGGCGCTCGACGCCTTCGCCGTCGGCCCGGCGGGCGCGCCGATCCACACCATGACCACCGCCGACGCGGTGGCCGCCGCCAAGCGTCACGACGGGCAGGTGCTCGCCTGGGCGACCCGCGCTCCGGAGGCCCTGGAGAGCGCCTGCGCGGCGGCGGGCCTTCCGCTCGCGCGGGTCGAGGACGGCTTCCTGCGCTCGGTCGGCCTCGGCGCGAGCCTGCAGCCCGGCGCCTCGATCGTGGTGGACGATCGCGGCATCTACTACGATCCGCGCCGCGAGAGCCGGCTTTCGCGGATCCTGGCCGAGGCCGAATTCCCACACGCCCTCGTCGCGCGGGCGAAGGCGTTGCGCGAGACGATCGTCGCGCGGCGGCTGAGCAAGTACAATGTCGGGCTGGCAGTGGCGGCGGGCGACTGGCCGGCGGGGCGGCGCATCGTGCTGGTGCCGGGGCAGGTCGAGGACGACGCCTCGGTCCGCTACGGCTCGCCCAACGTGCGCTCGAACCGCGCCCTGCTCCAGGCGGCGCGGGCGCGCAACCCGGATGCGTTCCTGCTCTACAAGCCGCACCCCGACGTCGAGGCCGGGTTCCGCCCCGGTGCGATCCCCGAGGCCGAGGCGATGGCGCTCGCCGACCGGATCGTCTCGGGCCTGAGCATCGTCGACCTGCTCGACCGGGTGCACCACGTCGAGACCATGACGTCGCTCGCAGGCTTCGAGGCGCTGATCCGGGGCCTGAGCGTCGCCACCCACGGGCGCCCGTTCTATGCCGGCTGGGGCCTGACCGAGGACCTCGCGCCGGGCACCGATCGAGGCCGCACGCTCGCCCTCGACGAGCTCGTCGCCGGCGCGCTGATCCTGTATCCGCGCTACCTCGACCCGGTGGCGATGAAGCCCTGCGGCCCCGAGCAGCTGCTCGACCGCCTCAGCGCCGCCCGCGCCGCCGCGCCGCCGAGCGCCCTCGCCCTCGGCCGGCTGGGCGGCGCCCTGATGCGGACCCGCTACCGCCTGCTGAACCCGATCGTGCGGGCGCTGCGCGCCCGGCGCGGCGTCGCATCGGGCGGTGCGTCGAATCCCGACAAGCCCGGCCACGGTTGACGCGTCCCCCATGTCCTTCCTCTTCGCGACGCTTGCCGCGTTCGCCCTCTGCCTGGCGATCGAGTTCGGCCTCGGCGACGTGCCGGGGCGCGCGAGCCGAAAAGCCGGCGACCTCGCGGTGCGGCTTTGCGCCTACGGGTTGATCCTGCTGTTCTGGTTCGTGTTCTCGTGGCGCCCGTGGCTGGCCGCATCGAGCTGCGTGCTGACGGTGGCGATCCTCCACCTCGTCAGCCGCCTCAAGCGCGCGGTGATCGGCGAGCCGTTGGTGTTCAGCGACTTCGCCCTGCTGCCGCAGGTGCCGCGCCATCCGCAGCTCTACTACGTGCCGCCGCTCACCAGCCCGCGGATCGCCGGGCCGCTCCTGCTCGGGCTGGCCGGAATCGTGCTGTGGTACCGGATCGAGCCGAGTCTGCTGCCGGTCTCGCCCGCCGCCGCCGTGGTCGCCGTCGCCGCGCTTCCCCTCGGCCTCGCCGCGCTGATCGCCGCCGCCGGGCGCGGCCCCCTCGGCCGGTGGCTCGCCCGGTGCTTCCCGCGGCCGGACCTCGAGGGCGACCTCGCCCGCTTCGGCCTGCCCGCCTGCCTGATCGCCTACGCGCTGCGGTGGCGGGCCGAGCGCGACCGCCCGGCCTCCATCGCCGCGCCGGCGATGGTGCGGGCACCGGGCGACACGGTCGTTGTGGTGATCCAGCTCGAATCCTTCCTCGATCCCGCGCGGCTCGGCGGGCCGCACCTGCCGGCGATGGACCTGATCCGGGCGCGCGCGAGCGAGTACGGCCGCCTGCGGGTGCCCGCGCACGGCGCCTACACCATGCGGACCGAGCACGCGGTCCTCACCGGGCGGGCCGCGGGCGAGCTCGGCTTCGGCGTGTTCGATCCCTACCTCGCCTCGGGCGGGAACGAGCCGGACAGCCTCGCCCGCACCGCCCGGCGGAACGGCTACGCCACCACCTTCGTCCACCCGTTCCACCGCGACTTCTTCCAGCGCGCCCGGGTGATGGAGGCGTTCGGCTTCGAGACCCTGGTGATGGAGGAGGCGTTCGCCGACGCGCCCCGGGTCGGCCCCTATGTCGGCGACGCCGCCTTCGGGGCGCGCGTGCGCGCCGAGGTCGCGGCACGGCGCGGGCCGCTGTTCCTGTTCGGCGTCACCATGGAGAACCACGGGCCCTGGAAGCCGGGCCGCCTTCCGGGCATCGACGACCCGCTGGCGCAGTACCTCCACCATGTCGCCGCCGCCGGGCGGATGGTCGAGGACCTCGTGGCGGCGCTGACGGGGCTCGATGCGACGCTCTGCGTCTACGGCGACCACGCGCCCGCGCTCCCGACCTGCCGGCCGGGCTTCGGCGACAGAGCGACGGACTACGCGCTGTTCCGGTTCGGCCCCGCCGCCGCGGGCGCCCCCCGGCGGGTCGATCGCACCGCGGACGACCTCGGCCGCCGCCTGAGGGCGGCAATCGGCCGGGACGCGCCGTCGCCGCACACAAGCGTGGCCGTGCCACGGTGGTGACGCAATGCCGGGCGATGTCCGGGGCGCGCGCTTCCGGCGATCGTTAAAGCGATGGCAGGCTTTGGCGCGCAACGTCGAGCCACCAGGTCCGCGCACCGTCCGCCCGCGCTCCGGCGAGGGCTCGGTTCGCACAGGCTCGCGACGCAGACGACAGGGTCATACGCGGGTTGTGTCCGGCCTCATCGGGGCGGGATCGGCCCCGGGAGTTCGAAGATGGTTCGTTTCACGGCGCTGTTCGCGCTGACCGCCTGCCTCGTCGGCGGCTGTTCGGTTCTTCCGGCTTCGGGTCCGACGGCGCGGGCCGTCGAGGCGGGGGCGGAGGTCTCGACGCCGGAGGGGCTGCTGGCGCGCTACGAGCTCGTCGACGTGACGCCGGCCGTGATCGAGG
>NZ_VRUT01000135.1:0-12930 GCF_008039465.1 Methylobacterium sp. WL120
GGTCGGGAGAGGGGAGCGCGATGTCCGGAGGGTTCGGAGCCGGCCCCTCTCCCGCCCTGCATCCGCAGGGCACCCTCCCCCGCAGAGGGGGGAAGGTTGGTCCGTCAGTGGCTGATCATCCAGGGCCGCGCGTTCGGGAAGCTCTTGGCGGCCGTGGGGTTGGATTTGGCCTTCGTCCCCGAGCAGCAGCCGCAGCCGGCCCCGTGCGCGGACGACTTGCGGGGGGCGTGCGCGCTCCGCTCGTTGGTCGCGTAGGCCTTGCGCCGGCCCGCATCCATCGAGGCGAGGTTCGGCGCGGTGAGGAAGGCGCGCCCGCACGCCGTCCCGCAATCGGGGCAGTCGTGCGGGTCCTTGAACTGCGCCATCGGGCGCAGCACCGTGAACGGCCCGCAGGCCTCGCAAGCGTAATCGTAGACCGGCATTCGCGCGCTTCCAGGCAAAGTGTGTGCGGTTTGCCGGCCGGGAAGCGCAGCAAACCAGGAGACTACAGATCCGGTGAGAGCGGCATCTGGATCGAGCCGTCGATGAACTTCGTCGGCCCGTCGGCGCCGGGATTGATGTCGAACTCGAAGATCTTGGTCGGAATCCACAAGGTCGCGCAGGCGTTGGGGATGTCGACCACGCCCGAGATGTGGCCCTGGACCGGTGCGGTGCCGAGGATCGAGTAGGCCTGCGCGCCCGAGTAGCCGAACTTCTTCAGGTACTCGATCGCGTTGAGGCAGGCCTGCCGGTAGGCCACCGTCACGTCGAGATAATGCTGCTTGCCGTATTCGTCGACCGAGACGCCCTCGAAGATCAAGTGGTCGTCGAACTTCGGCGTAACCGGCGACGGCTTGAAGATCGGGTTCTTGATCCCGTACTTGGCCATGCCGTCCTTAATCAGGCTGACCTTGAGGTGGACCCAGCCGGCCATCTCGATCGCGCCGCAGAAGGTGATCTCGCCGTCGCCCTGGCTGAAATGCAGGTCGCCCATCGAGAGGCCGGCGCCGGGCACGTAGACCGGGAAGTAGATCTTCGATCCGCGCGACAGGTCCTTGATGTCGCAATTGCCGCCGTGCTCGCGCCCCGGCACCGTGCGGGCGCCTGTCGCGGCCGCCTTCTCCTTCGCCTCGCCCTTGAGGCGTCCCATGTGGGCGGTGGGTCCGAAGGGCAGGGTGGCGAGAGCCGGCACCCGGTTCGGGTCGGTGTCGAACAGCGCCTTCTCGCGGGTGTTCCAGGTCTCGAGCATCTTCGGATCGGGCAGGCAGCCGATCAGGCCGGGATGGATCAGGCCGGGGAAGCGCACGCCGGGGATGTGGCGCGACTTGGTGAACATGCCCTCGAAGTCCCAGATCGACTTCTGGGCCTGGGGGAAGTGCTCGTCGAGGAAGCCGCCGCCGTTGTTCTTCGAGAAGAAGCCGTTGAAGCCCCACTGGCTCTCGGGCTTGGCGCCGATGTCGAGGAGGTCGACCACCAGGAGGTCGCCGGGCTCGGCGCCCTCGACGCCGATCGGGCCGGAGAGGAAGTGGACGATCGACAGGTCGATGTCGCGCACGTCGTCGGCGGAATCGTTGTTTTTGATGAAGCCGCCGGTCCAGTCGTAGGTCTCGACGATGAAGTCGTCGCCGGGCTTCACCATGGCGACCATCGGGATGTCCGGGTGCCAGCGGTTGTGCACCATGTCGTTGTCGTAGGCCGATTGCGTCAGGTCGACCTTGATCAGCGTCTCGGGCATTTTCTGACTTTGCTCCCTGTCTTGGAAACCTGGGGACGGCGATGCCCCGAACGACCGGTTGAGCCGGCCGAAACCTTTCAGCTCGCGAGCAGCCGTTTCAGCGCGTCGTCGAGGATCTGGATGTCGTCGGGGCTGGTGCCCGGTCCGCCGGCGAAGTGGCCCCACCACGTGTCGATGACGCGCAACTCGGCGTTCGGCATCGACTCCGCCTCGATCCGGTTGTCCTCGGGCGGGAAGTACAGGTCGGTCGAGGCCGGCATCAGGATCGCCTTCGCGGTGATCGCGCGAAGCGCCGCCTTGGTGTCCCCGCGGAAGGTGTCGTTGGCGCCGATGTCGCCGTTCTGCCAGGTCCACAGCATCGCGAGCAGGTCGTTGGCGTCGCGCGTGTAGAACAGGCCTTCCCAGAATCCGACGAGGAAGTCTTCGAGCGAGGCGTAGCCCATGTGGGTCTTGTCGGCCTCGATCCGGTAGAAGGTCTGCGACAGGCCCCAGCCGGCGTAGACCCTGCCGAAGGCGCGCAGCCCCTTGTTCGGCGGGCTCGCATCCCAACCCTCTGCGAAGGCGGCGTCGGCCTGGAGCGCCGCCTTGGCACCCTCGAGGAAGACGAAGTTGTGCCGCGAGCACTTGGCCGAGCCTTGGAACGGCAGGATGCGCGGGACCATTTCGGGATAGAGCGCGCCCCAATGGTAGGTCTGGAGCGCCCCCATCGACCAGCCGGTCACCAGGACCAGTTTTTCGATGCCGAAATGCTCGGTGACGAGCCGGTGCTGTGCGCGGACGTTGTCGTAGGCCGTGACGTTGGGGAAGCGCGGCCCGTTCCAGGGAGCCGGCGTGTTGCTCGGCGAGGACGAGAGCCCGTTGCCGAACATGTTGGGGATGATGATGAAGTACGTGTCGGGGTCGAGGGCCTTGCCCGGCCCGATCAGCCACTCGTTCTCGGTGTGCTGGCCGGAATACCAGGTCGGGTAGACGATGGCGTTGTCGCGGGCCGCGTTGAGCGTGCCGAAGGTCTTGAACGCGAGCTTGGCGTTGCGCAGCGTCTTGCCGCACTGGAGAACGTGGTCGCCGAGCTCGAAGATCTCGTAATCGGCCATGATGTCCTCGTTCAGACCGAGAGGAAGCGGGCGACCTGCGCTTCGTCGATGTCGGCGCGCAGCGACTCGTGGACGATCTCGCCGTTCTCCATCACGAGCACCCGGTCGGCGACGTCGAGGGCGAAGCTCAGCACCTGCTCGGAGACGACGATCGACAGGCCGCGCGCGTCGCGGATCGCCTTCAGCGTCCGCCCCATCTCGCGGATGATCGAGGGCTGGATGCCCTCGGTCGGCTCGTCGAGGAGCAGCACCTTCGGGCGGCTCGCGAGCGCCCGGGCGATGGCGAGCTGCTGCTGCTGGCCGCCGGAGAGGTTGCCGCCGCGCCGGCCCTTCATCTCCAACAGCACGGGGAACATGTCGTAGAGGTCCTGGGGGACGCGGCGTGTGCCGGTGACGGTCAGCCCGGTCTCGATGTTCTCCTGCACCGTCATGGTCGAGAAGATCATCCGGCCCTGCGGCACGTAGGCGAGGCCCTTGGCGACGCGGGCATGGCTCTTGAGGCCGCCGATTTCGGCGCCGTCGACGCGGATCGAGCCGGCCTTCACCGGCACGATCCCCATCAGGGTCTTCATCAGCGTGGTCTTGCCCATGCCGTTGCGGCCCATCACCGCGACGATCTCGCCGGGCGCGACCTGGAAGTCGAGGCCGTGCAGCACCTCGCTCTGGCCGTAGGCAGCGTGCAGGTCCGCGACGCGCAGGATCGGCGCGGCCGACGGGACCGTCGGCAGCGGAGGGGCTTTCGCCAGGGGAGGATGCGCGGTCTGCAGCATGATGCTCAGTGTCCCAGATACACTTCGATGACCTTCGGATCGTTCTTGACCCGCTCCATCGAGCCCTCCGACAGGACCTTGCCCTGGTGCAGCACGGTGACCCGGTGGGCGATGTCCTCGACGAACTTCATGTCGTGCTCGATCACCAACACCGAGCGGCCGACGATGATCTGGTTGAGGAGCTCGGCGGTCTTGATGCGCTCGCCGACGCTCATCCCGGCCACCGGCTCGTCGAGCATCAGCAGCTCCGGATCCTGGATCAGCAGCATGCCGATCTCGAGCCACTGCTTCTGGCCGTGGCTGAGGAACTCGGCGCGCTCCAGGAGCTGGTCCTTGAGGAAGATCGTCTCGGCGATCTCGTGGATGCGGTCGCGCACCTCGGCGTCGCGCTTGAAGGTCAGCGCCCCGAACACCGAGCGCCCGCGCGGGAACGAGATCTCCAGGTTCTCGAACACCGTGAGGTCGTCGTAGATCGACGGCGTCTGGAACTTGCGCCCGACGCCGGCCTGGACGATCGCGCTCTCGGTGAGCTTGGTCAGCTCCTGGCCCTTGTACTTGATCGACCCGGCGCTGGCGCGGGTGCGCCCGCAGATCAGGTCGAGCACGGTGGTCTTGCCGGCCCCGTTCGGGCCGATGATCACCCGGATCTCGTTGGGGTCGACGTAGAACGAGACGTCGTTGACCGCCTTGAACCCGTCGAAGGAGACGGTGAGGGCGTCGACCGCCAGCAGGTATTCGGGGGCGTTCGGGTTGGCGCCGATGACGGAGCCCGGGAGGATCGCGGCGTTCATGATGCTCTCACTCGGCCGGGGCGCCGTGGGGGACGATCGCGGGGGGCGGGGCGCGCAGACCCTTCACCCGGCGGGTGAGGCGGGGTTCGATGTGCTCGCGCCAGATGCCGGCGAGGCCGTTCGGGAAGGCGAGCACCACGGCGATGAACAGGGCGCCGAGGCCGAACAGCCACAGGTCGGGGAAGGATTCCGAGAAGCTGGTCTTGGCCCAGTTGACGAGCAGCGTGCCCCAGACCGCGCCGAACAGCGACATCCGCCCGCCGACGGCGGCGTAGATCACCATCTCGATCGAGGGCACGATGCCGACGAAGGACGGCGACATGAACCCGACCTGGAGGGTGAACATCGCGCCCCCGATCGCCGCGAAGGCGGCGGCGAGGCAGAAGGCGAAGACCTTGAACCCGGCGACCGAGTAGCCGGAGAACCGCACCCGGTCCTCCTTGTCGCGCATCGCGACGAGGATGCGCCCGAGCTTCGACTTCTTCACGAACTGCGCGATCAAGATGCAGCCGAGCAGCAGCCCGCCGTTGACGAAGTACAGGATGGTGTGGGCGCTGTCGGTGCGGATGTCCCAGCCGTGGAGGGTGCGCAGGTCGGTGATGCCGTTGATGCCGCCGGTGTAGCCCTGCTGCCCGACGATCAGGATGGTCAGGATCGCGGCGATCGCCTGGGTGATGATGGCGAAGTAGGTGCCGCCGACCCGGCGCTTGAACATCGCCGCCGAGATCGCGAAGGCGAACAGCACCGGCACCGCGACGACGAGGATCAAGGTCAGCGGCAGGCTCTGGAACGGCTTCCAGAACCACGGCAGTTCGGTGATCTGGTTCCAATCCATGAAGTCGGGGATGCCCGGCGTCGACTGGATCTTGGTGTTCGCGACGCTGGACGCCTCGAGCTTCAGGTACATCGCCATGCAGTAGCCGCCGAGGCCGAAGAAGCAGCCCTGGCCGAGCGACAGGATGCCGGCATAGCCCCAGCAGATGACGAGGCCGAGCGCCACGAAGGCGTAGGTGAGGTACTTGCCCACCAGGTTGAGCCGGAAGGCGTCGAGCAGGCTCGGCAGCACGACGAGGAGCACCAGAGCGAGAAGCGCGAGGCTCAGCCACTCGATCGGCTTCATGAACGGGTTGTCGTTCACGGTGACGGACTTGGTCAGGGTCTGGACGGGGTTCTTCATCGTCGAAATCCTCAGCGCCGGACCTTGAGGGTGAACAGGCCCTGCGGCCGCAGCATCAGGATGCCGACCACCGCGAGCAGGGTGAGCACCTTGGCCATCGAGCCGGAGAGGAAGAATTCCAGCGTTGACTGGGTCTGCGAGATCGAGAAGGCCGAGGCGATGGTGCCGAGCAGAGAGGCCGCCCCGCCGAACACGACGATCAGGAAGGTGTCGACGATGTAGAGCTGGCCCGAGGTCGGCCCCGTCGAGCCGATCATGGTGAAGGCCGAGCCGGCCACGCCCGCGATGCCGCAGCCGAGGCCGAAGGTGTAGCGGTCGACCTTCTCGGTATCGATGCCGACGGCGCCTGCCATCGGGCGGTTCGCCATCACCGCGCGAACCTGCTGGCCGAAGCGCGAGCGGTAGATCAGCAGCGCGACGCCGACCGTGATCAGCGTGGTGACAGCCATCACGAACAGGCCGTTGATCGGGATCTCGATGGACTCGGTGACCTGCACCGAGCCGATCAGCCAGGTCGGCAGCTCGACGCCGACCTCGCGCGCCCCGAAGATCGAGCGGTAGGCCTGCTGCAGGATCAGCGACAGGCCCCAGGTGGCGAGCAGCGTGTCGAGCGGGCGCTTGTAGAGGTGGCGGATCAGCGCCCACTCCACCAGCATCCCGAGCGCCCCCGAGGCGCAGAAGGCGAGCACCATCGCCAGGAAGAAGTAGCCCGGGAACAGGGCCGGCAGGTAGCTCTGGAAGAACGTCGAGCACAGGTAGGTCATGTACGCGCCGAGGATCATGAACTCCCCGTGCGCCATGTTGATCACGCCCATCTGGCCGAAGATGATCGCCAGCCCGAGCGCCATCAGCACGTAGACGGAGAACAGGATCAGGCCGGCGAAGCCCTGCATCGCGAAGATCGCGCCGAGGTCGCCGAGGGAATAGTCACCGAACATCCGTGCGCTCCGAGCCGTCGGGAATGCCGGAGGGCCGTGGCCCGCCGCTTTGCGCGATCGCCGTCTCCCACCCTCCCACCTCGTCCCGAGGTGCCGGAGCGAAGCGGAGGCCTCGAAGGGGCCTTCCGGCGCGCTCGGCGACCCCTGGAGCCCTCCTTCGAGGCCCGCTGCCGCGGGCGCCTCAGGATGAGGTCGGGGGGATGAGTGATCGTCGAAAGGCCGTCTGCAAATCGCGCGCCGCGTCGGCGGCGCGCGGATGCGGCCTACTGGTAACCCTTCGGGAACGGGTCCGGCTTGATCAGCTCGGGGCTGGTGTAGACGATCTCGAACTGGCCGTCGGGCTTGGCCTTGCCGACGCGGGTCTTCGACCAGAGGTGGTGGTTCGGGTCGATGCGGACGTAGCCTTCCGGCGCGCCCTTGAATTCGAGGTCGGGCGAGGCGGCGACGACCTTGTCGACGTCGAACGAGCCGGCCTTCTCGCAGGCCATCTTCCACAGGTAAGGCCCGAGGTAGGCGGCCTGGGTGACGTCGCCGATGACGGTCTTTTCGCCCCACATCTTCTTGAAGTCGGCAACGAACTTCTTGTTGTTGTCGTTCTCGATCGACTGGAAGTACTTCATGCACGAGTACGCCCCGGCGATGTTGTCGCCGCCGATGCCGTCGATCTCGTCCTCGGTGACCGAGATCGTCAGCAGCACCTGCTTCGAGAGGTCGATGCCCGAGGCCTTCAGCTGCTTGTAGAACGCCACGTTCGAGCCGCCGACCACGTCGGTGAAGATCACCTTCGGCTTGGTGAGCTTGATCTTGTTGATGACCGAGTTGAACTGCGTGTGGCCGAGCGGGAAGTACTCCTCGCCGACGACCTTGCCCTTGAGCACGTTCTCGACGTGCTTGCGGGCGATCTTGTTCGAGGTGCGCGGCCAGATGTAATCCGAGCCGACGAAGAAGAACGTGTCGCCGCCCTTCTCCTTGTGCACCCAGTCGAGACCCGCGAGGATCTGCTGCGTCGCCTCCTGGCCGGTGTAGAACACGTTCTTGGACTGCTCCAGGCCCTCGTAGAAGGTCGGGTAGTATAGGAGGCCGTTGTACTGCTCGAACACCGGCAGCACGGCTTTCCGCGAGGCGGAGGTCCAGCAGCCCATCACCGCCGCGCACTTGTCGTTGACCAGCAGCTTCTTGGCCTTCTCGGCAAACGTCGGCCAGTCGGAGGCGCCGTCCTCCTGGATGATCTTGATCTTGCGGCCGAGGATGCCGCCGGCCTCGTTGATCTGCGCGATGGCGAGCTTCTCCGCCTGCTGCGCGCCGGTCTCCGAGATCGCCATGGTGCCGGTGATCGAGTGGAGGATGCCGCAGGTCACCTCGGTGTCGGTGACGGCGAGGCCGGTGGTGCTCACCGCCGAGGTCGCCGGGCCGGCGGCGAAGGCGTTGCGCGGCAGGAGCGAGAGGGCCGGCGCGGCCGCCAGCCCCATGAGCAGCTTGCGCCGCAGCGGCGAGCGCAAGCCCCGGTTTAGATCGTGATCCCCGTCAGCCATCGTGCCTTACGCCTCGCATCTCGCGTCCGGCGGCTCATGGAACGGCCGCGGATCGTGGCGCAGGCTAGGGGCTCGGTCGCGTCGCGACCTATACGCTGTTTTGCGTATGGCCGGCGCCGTGCGGGCGGCGCAGTCTGCTCCACCCTCGATGCCGGACGCGTGCGATCAGTACAGCGGCTGCAGCCGCACGTTCGGGATCGCGATCGGCCCGAACAGGATCCGGCCGTCGGCGAGCCGCAGCGGCGGCAGCGGCTTCAGCGCCACCTCGCCGGAGGCGTCGCCCGCACCGCCCTCGGGCTGGCGGCGCAGCCCGAGCAGGCCGCCGACGAGGTTGCCGACCAGCGCGCCGCGGTCGGCGCCGAAGCGCTGCCCGACCACCGCCGCGACCAGCGACTCGACGCCCGCCGCGCGCAGGTCGAGCTGCCCCTCGACGCGGTGGCCCTGGTCGATCCCGAGGCTGCCCTTGGCCTGCAGCCGCCGTTCGCCCTTGGCCAGCGCGAGGCTGGCGACGTCGAGGCTTCCGCCGGCCTGGCGCCAGCGCTCCAGCTCGCGCGCCACCGTGCCGGTGCCGAGGGTCGTCGCGCGGTCGACGGTGGCGTCGAGGGTGAGGTCGGCCGGGTCGGCGTTGCCGATCAGCGCATCCGCCATCGGGGCCAGGGCCTGCGACAGGCGCAGGCTGAGGTCTACGGCGCCGTCCGATTCGAAGCGTCCCGGCGTCGGGCGCGCATGCAGCTCGAGGTGGCGGGCGGAGACCGCGATCGGATCGGGCGTCGCGCCGGCCACCGTCACAGACGGCGCGTCGACCACGAGCGAGGCGCGGACGAACCCGTCAGATGCGCCGTGGAAGCTGCCCTCCAGCATCGTCCAGGTCGCGTCGCCGACGAGGTCGCCCTGTTCCACGTGAAACGGGCCCTCGGCGAGCATCAGCACGTGGCGCGGCTGGTAGACCTGGGCGACCGCCGTCAGCGGGCCGAGCCGGAAGCGTCCGTCGGCGCGCGCGAGGCTGACCGAGCCGCAGCGCAGTTCGATTCGGAACGGATAGCCGCCGATCGACCGGTCGGCGCAGGTCCAGGTCCGGCCGGCGCTGGCCTCGCGGGCGATCCAGCCGTCCATCTCGGAGGCCGCCCGGCCGCGGACGTAGAACCAGCCCGCCGACCACAGCAGCACCAGCGCCAGCAGCAGGATGTAGGGCATGAACAGGCCGCGCCGGGAGCGCGGCGCCCTCGGCGGCACCGCGGCGGGCTCGATGGGGGCTCGCCCCGAAGGATCTTGCCTTGCCGGATCCTGCATCGTTCGCTCCCCGCGCTCGCCCCATCGCAGGTTCGTCCGCGATCGTCCATGCCAGCGCAAGGCATGAGGGGAGGCTCGGGGCGAAACTGGGGCGCGGGCGGCGTCATGCCAAATCCACATCACCCCACCGGGCCGGCGGATTCGGCCTTCGCCCGAGCGCGCGGGCGCCAGCCGGATACGCCGGCCGCCCCGATCGAGCGAAGGGGGTTCAGGCGTGCGCGGGGTCCGCGCTCTCCATCGAGAGGTCGTCGACGATCGCCTTGCGCTCGGCCTCGCCCTCGGCGAGCCGGTGCACGTGCATCTCCGTCGCGCCGCCCTTGCGGGCGCGGGCGAGCCAGGTGCGATGCAGGCGCTCGCGCGGGCTTTCACCGGAGGACGACACCGACACCAGCTCGGCGATGCCCGCGGGATCGCGGCGGACGGCGATCACCACCGCCTCGCCCATCTCGTCGAGCTCGGGCGCGCTGAGGTCATGCACGCCGACCACATAGCGCCGTCCCGAACGCCCGCGCCAGGCGCTGAGCGCCAGGGCCGGGGTGCCGCGAAGGCCGGCAGTGGTCCTCAAGCGCTCTTCCCGCACGTCCCGTCTCCGTGTCCGCTCGTCCGTCAGGTCGCGAAGGGCCGCAGACCAGGACAAGGCTCTTTTGTTCGCCATTTGTTCCAACCTAGATCGGGCGCCGAGCGCCCGTCAAGCGATTCGTCTCGTGAGAACAAAATGGGAATTCGAAGGGCGTTTCACAATGTCCCGGTGGTGCCGCGGACGCAGGAATCGGCGTCCGACGTCAGGCCGGGCGCGAGGTCTCGCGCTGTGGCTCGGGAGCCGTTCGGCCGGCCTGTCCAAGGTCGGCGCGTCCGGCGGCGAGCAGGGCGTTCGAGGCAGTCTCGATGCGATCCTGGACGAGGTCGAGGAAGTCCGCGCGCGCCAGGCCCGGCTGGATCGGCGGCAGGAACTCGATCACCGTGGTGCCGGGGCGGCGGACGAAGCTGCGGCGCGGCCAGTACAGGCCGGTGTTCAGCGCCACCGGCAGGCACGGCACGGAGAGCGCCGCGTAGAGGTGGGACAGGCCCTGCTTGTAGGCCGGGTCGGCGCCCGGCGCCGTCCGGGTGCCCTCGGGGAAGACGATGAGCTGGCGCCCCTGCGCGATTGCGTCGGCTGCGGCCGCGTTCATCAGGCTCATGGCGCGCGCGCCCTTCGACCGGTCGATCGCCACCATGCCGCTGCGCGACAGGAACCAGCCGATCAGCGGGATGAACAGCAGCTCGCGCTTCAGCACGTAGGCGAATTCGGGAAACACCGTGCACAGGGCCAGGGTCTCCAGCGCCGACTGGTGCTTGGCGCCGACGAGCATCGCGCCGGCCGGGATGTTCTCCAGCCCGCGGAACTCGACCCGCGTGCCGGCGACCACGCGCAGCAGCCACAGCGTCACCCGCCCCCACAGCCGCGCCAGCCGCATCACCGCCCGCCCCGAGACCAGCGTCGGCAGCCCGCCGAACGCGATCAGCGTGGTGGCGGCGTAGAAGCAGAGGTTGAACGTGAGGGAGCGGACGGCGAGCATCGGGACCTTCTGTGACGATCCCCCTTTAACGCGCAGGCGCGGCCGGGGCCAAGGGCGCTCGGGCGTGACGCCTCAGGTTGTCTTGGGTCCTGCCTCAATACTCAGGCCTCACATCAATACCCCTCGGCCAGCGTGTCGCGCTGGCGCGGGTCGGCCGCTCCCGCGAGCAGGCCGCCGCTGCGCAGGATCGAGTTGGCCGAGCCCGAGCTCGCCCCCACCCTAACGTCGTGGCCCCGCGCCCGCAGCAGGGCGAGGGTGTCGGGCGAGAGACCCTGCTCGACGCGCAGCACGTCCGGTTTCCATTGGTGGTGGATGCGTGGCGCGGCGACGGCCTCCGCGAGGTTCATGCGGAAGTCGACCAGGTTGACGATCACCGCGAGCACCGTGGTGATGATGCGGCTGCCGCCGGGGCTGCCGGTGACGAGAGTGAGCTGCCCATCCCGGAACAGGAAGGTCGGCGTCATCGAGGAGAGCGGGCGGGCGCCCGGCGCCACCGCGTTGGCGTCGCCGCCGACGAGGCCGTAGGCGTTCTGGGTGCCGGCCTTGGCGGAGAAGTCGTCCATCTCGTTGTTGAGCAGCACGCCCGTGCCCTCGGCCACCAGCCCGACCCCGTAGGAGAAGTTCAGGGTGTAGGTGTTGGCGACCGCGTTGCCGGCCGCGTCCACCACGGAGTCATGCGTGGTCTGGTCGGGCTCCGGCGGCGGAGGGTCGCCGGCCGCGATGCTGTCGGCGGGCCGCGCCCGGTCCGGGTCGATCGCCCGGCGCAGCGTCGCCGCGTAGGGTTTCGCGGTGAGGCCCTGCACCGGCACGCGGACCTGGTCCGGGTCGCCGAGCCAGGTGGCGCGGTCGGCGTAGGCCGGCTTCGTCGCCTCGGCCAGGGTGTGGATCGCGGCGGCGCTGCCCGCGCCCATCGCGGCGAGGTCGAAGCCCTCGAGGATGTTCAGGATTTCGATCAGGTGGACGCCCCCCGAGGAGGGCGGTGGCATCGAGACCACCTCCTAGCCGCGGTAGCTGCCGCGCACCGGCTGGCGGATCACCGGGCGGTAGGCGGAGAGGTCCGCCTCCGTCATCAGGCCGCCGGCCTCGCGCACGGCCGCCGCGATCCGCGCGGCGACCGGGCCGGCGTAGAACGCGTCCGGCCCGCCTTCGGCGATGGCGCGCAGCGTGCCCGCGAGGTCCGCCTGCACCAGGCTTTCGCCCCGGGGCAGGGGGGCGTCGTCGCGGAAGAAGATCTTCCGGGTCGAGGGCCAGCGCCCGAGGAGGCCGGCCGAGCGCGGCAGGGAATCGGCGAGGCCGCCCGCGACCGGGATGCCGCCGCGGGCCAGCGCCTCGGCCGGCGCGATCAGCTCGGCGAGCGACAGCGTGCCCGATCCGTAGAGGCGGTGCGCTTCCGCCAGCCCCCGCACCGTGCCCGGTACGCCGACGGCCTTTCCGCCGCGCCGCGAGGCGTCCCGGTCCGGCTCGCCGCCGGGCGCCAGGAACATGTCGGCGGTGGCGGCCCTCGGCGCGGTCTCGCGGTAGTCGATCGCCACGGTCTCGTGCCGGTCGGCCAGGTGCACCATCATGAACCCGCCGCCGCCGAGGTTGCCCGCCTGCGGCAGGGTCACCGCCAGCGCGAAGCCGACCGCGGCGTCGACCGCGTTGCCGCCGCGCCGGAGGATGTCGACGCCGACCCGCGTCGCCTGGGCCTCCTGGCTCGCGACCATGCCGTGCGCCGCCAGGACCGGCAGCATCCGTGCGTCGTCGGAGGGGATCGGCGGCGCCGGGCTCTGTGCTGAGGCGGGACCGCCGAGCGCGAGCAGGACGGCGAGGACGGCGCGGGTCGATCTCATGCCACCGTGGATAGCACGGCCGCGGCCACGCGGCAGGCGCCGGCGCTTCGCCCCGGCGGCGGGTTCCGCGAGCCCCGTCTTGGAACGCTTACGCCGGCCGTCCGGCGCTTCGCCCCGCGATCAGCCAGTAGACGAGCCCGGCGCCGGCGCCGGCCAGGAACAGGATCGCGGTCACGCGTGCCTCCGCCGCCAGCGCCGCGACGCCGGGGCGCACGGCCCCGCGCACGAGCCAGGGC
>NZ_VRUT01000136.1:0-12903 GCF_008039465.1 Methylobacterium sp. WL120
GCTTATTACGGAGAGCTTGATGAGGGGTAGACTCGTGGGCTCGTATATGTTTATAAGAGACATTTGCCCAGCACCAGGACCGCGGCCGTCACCGTTCCGCGAAAGATCTTGTTCATGGCGTTCGAATCCGTCCCATTCTTGATGAAAGACCGCGTCCTTCGCCGACCGGCGACGTCACCGGCCCGAAACGGCACAGTGCCGGAAAGCGTTCCGTCGTGCCGCGCCGCCCGAGCGAGGGTGCGAGACGCGTGTGACGGCAGCGGTGGGCCGTCCCGCCCGGAGGGTTTCGAACCCTAGGCGGCCCCCCTCCCCGCCTGTAACGTCGCCGGTATCAAGAATGCGCCGTCCCAAGGACGGAGACAGGGAGCCAGCATGTCCGACTTGATCGGGATCGCGCCATCCGCCGAAGACGTGGCGGCCGACCGCCGCCGCCGCATCAAGGCGATCGTCGCGTCGTCTTCGGGTAACTTGGTCGAGTGGTACGACTTCTACTGCTACGCCTTCTTCGCGATCTACTTCGCCTCGTCGTTCTTCCCGAAGGGCGACTCCACCAGCCAGCTACTGCAAACCGCCGGCATCTTCGCCGTGGGATTCTTCATGCGGCCGATCGGCGGCTGGCTGTTCGGGCGCATCGCCGACCGCGTCGGGCGCCGCACCTCGATGGTCATCTCCGTGATGATGATGTGCGTCGGCTCGCTGTTCATCGGCCTGCTGCCGACCTACGAGACCGTCGGCGCCGCCGCCCCCGTCCTGCTGCTGCTGGCGCGCATGCTCCAGGGCCTCTCGGTCGGCGGCGAGTACGGCACCAGCGCCACCTACATGAGCGAGGTCGCGCTCAAAGGTCAGCGCGGCTTCTTCGCCTCGTTCCAATACGTGACGCTGATCGGCGGTCAGCTGCTCGCCTCGCTGGTGCTGATCGTGCTGCAGTTCGCGATGACCGAGGCCCAGCTCCACAGCTACGGCTGGCGGATCCCGTTCTTCATCGGCGCGGGCGCGGCCGTCGTCGCGCTGTATCTGCGCCGCTCGCTCGCCGAGACCGCGGGCTCCGACAAGGAGAACGCCGGCACCTTCTCCGAGCTCGCCAAGCATTGGCGCGCGTTCTGCGTGGTGCTGGCCTACACGGCTGGTGGTTCTTTGGTGTTCTACACCTTCACCACGTACATGCAGAAGTACCTCGTCAACACCGCGCACTTCGACAAGGGCACCGCCTCGCGCACGATGACCGCGGTGCTGCTGGTCTACATGCTGGTGCAGCCGGCCTTCGGCGCGCTGTCCGACAGGATCGGGCGCAAGGCCAACATGCTGCTCTACAGCGGCCTCGGCACGCTGATGGTGGTGCCGCTGATGACGGCGATCGGCGCGACGCAGGACCCCTACGTCGCCTTCGGCCTGATCACCCTCGGGCTTCTGGCGGTGAGCTTCTACACGGGCATCAGCGGCATCGTGAAGGCGGAGCTGTTCCCGACCAAGGTTCGCGCGCTCGGCGTCGGCCTGTCCTACGCGCTGGCCAACGCCACCTTCGGCGGCACCGCCGAATACGTGGCGTTGTGGTTCAAGGAGGCGGGGATGGAGTCGAGCTTCTTCTGGTACGTCACCATCCTGCTGGCCGTCGCCTTCGTCGCCTCGCTGATCATGCCGAACCCGAAGGTCCACGGCTATCTCGACGGCGACGGCACGGTGGAGGAGGCGCTGGGCGCCAAGGGCCGGCTGGCGCGGGCGTAGCGGGTTCCCCTCCCCCCGCAGGGGGGAGGGAAGCGCCTGCGCTACTTGATCACCGCGCAGCCGATGCGGTCGCCCGCGCCGCCGATCGGCTGGGTGGCGTGGTCGTCCTCCTTGGCGTGGACGATGAGCGCCGACCCGTCGCCGTCCTTGAGGCCGCCGTCGCCGGTCAGCGGGGTCTCGCTCGAGACCTCGGCGTTCACCGAGCCGTCGGCCGCCGCGTAGACGTTGGGCAGGTCGCCCTCGTCCGGGCCGTCCGGATTGAGCAGGCCGTGCTTGCTCTGGTCGTGGTTCACGTGGGCCTTGGAGTTCATGAACTTCTCGGTGTCGGAGCAATCGCCGACCGCGTGGAAGTGGATGCCGTGCCAGCCGGGCGGCAGTCCGCCGGCCTTGATCGCGATCCGCATCACCAGCGCGTTGGCGCCGTCGCGGATCGTCAGCGTCCCGATCGGCTCGCCCTTGTTGTTCTTGATCTCGCCGTCGAAGGTCTGGGGCGCCGCGGCCGGGGCCGCCTCGGGGGCCGGCGCGGTCTGCGCGAGCGCTCCGCTCGCGCCGGATGCGAAGCCCGCAAGGGCTCCGAGCATAAGGGCTGCGCGCAACGGCAGGGTGCGTGTCATATGATGGCTCTCCTCTCCACGTCGGGCTAGTTAAGCTCTCGCCCGGTCGTCCGACAGGGGTTTGTTCGATTGCGCCGCCCGAGGCGGCAGAACCATCCGTGACCCAACCCCGATGACGCGAGACAGGATCAGGGCCGACCTCATGCTGGTCGAGCACGGCCATTTCGAGAGCCGCGCGCGGGCGCAGGCCGCCATCGCCGCCGGCCTCGTGCGGGCCGACGGCCGGCCCGTGACCCGCGCCTCCGAACGGCTGCCGCCCGGCGCGGCGATCGAGGCCGCCGCCGCCCACCCCTTCGTCTCGCGCGGCGGCCTGAAGCTCGAGGCGGCTTTGGACGCCTTCGGCGTGGACCCGGCCGGGCTGCCCTGCCTCGACGTCGGCGCCTCCACCGGCGGCTTCACCGACCTTCTGCTGCGCCGCGGCGCGGCCCACGTCACCGCGGTCGACGTCGGGCACGGCCAGCTCCACGCGAGCCTGGCCGCCGACCCGCGGGTGACGAACCGCGAGGGCGCCGACATCCGCACCCTCGCGCCGGGCAGCCTCGACCCCGCCCCGCGCCTCGCCGGCATCGACGTGAGCTTCATCGCGCTCCGCCTCGTGCTGCCGGCTGTGGCGGGGCTGCTGGCGCCGGGTGCGCCGTTGATCGCGCTGATCAAGCCGCAATTCGAGGCCGGCCGCGGGCGCGTCGGCCGCGGCGGCATCGTCCGCGACGAAGCCGTCCACGCCGAGGTGTGCGAGGCGGTGCGCGCGACGCTCGCCGACCTCGGCTTCACGATCCTCGGCCTGATCCCCTCCCCCGTCCGGGGCGGGGACGGCAACACCGAGTTCCTCGTCGGCGCCCGCGCCGCCGGCGCCACCGCCGCTCCCCCCGAAAGACCCGATGACCGAATCTGAAACCGTCACGATCCGCCGCCTCGGCGCGCGCGGGGACGGCATCGCCGACGACGGCACCGCGATCGCCTTCGCGCTGCCGGGCGAGCGCGTCGCGATCCGGCGCGACGGCGCGCGCGGCGAGCTTCTCGGCATCGAGGCGCCCTCGCCCGACCGGATCGCGCCGATCTGCCCGTATTTCACCCGCTGCGGCGGCTGCGCGACCCAGCACCTGGCGCCTGCGCCTTACGCCGCGTGGAAATCCGGGCAGGTCGCCAACGCCCTGGCGCAGGCCGGGCTCGACCGCCCCCTCGATCCGCTGGTGGATGCGCATGGCGAAGGCCGCCGCCGCATCACCCTGCACGTCCGCGAAGTCGAGGGCCGGGCCGAGGCCGGGCTGATGGCCGCGCGCAGCCACGCCCTGGTGGCGATCGACCATTGCCCGATCACCGTGCCGGCCCTGCACCGCGCCCCCGAGGTCGCGCGGGCGCTCAGCGCCCCCCTCGGCCACGGGCGAAAGCCCCTCGACGTCGCGGTGACCGCCACCGAGGCCGGGCTCGACGTGGACCTGCGCGGCCACGGCCCCGTCGAGGCGGGGGTGCGCGCCACGCTGGTGCGGCTCGCCGGCGCGCTCGACCTCGCCCGGCTGTCGCTGCACGGCGACGTGGTGGTGGAGCGCAAGGCCGTCACCGTGGTCTCGGGCGATACGCGGCTGCATCCGCCGCCGGGCGGCTTCCTTCAGGCGACGGCGGCCGGCGAGACGGCGCTGACCGGGCTGGTGCGCGACGCCTTCGCGAAGAAGACCAAGCGCGCGATCGACCTGTTCTCTGGCTGCGGCCCCTTCACCTTGGGCGTGGCCCGCGTCAGCAACGTCCACGCCGTCGAGAGCGAGGCCGGCGCACTCGCCGGCATCGAGCGCTCCTACCGCAGCGCGCAGGGGCTGAAGGGCATCACCACGGAGACCCGCGACCTGTTCCGCCGGCCGGTCCTCGCCCACGATCTCAACGATTACGACGCCGTCGTCTTCGACCCGCCCCGGGCGGGCGCGCAGGCGCAGGTGAAGCAGATCGCCGAATCGAAGGTGCCGCTCGCTGTCGGCGTGAGCTGCGACGCCGGCACCTTCTCCCGCGACGCGGCGACCCTCGTCGCGGCCGGCTTCAGCCTGGAGCGGGTCACCCCCGTCGACCAGTTCCGGTACTCGGGCCACGTCGAGATGGTCGGCGTGTTCCGCCGGGCGGTCGCGGCCCGGCGCCGGCTCTAAAGCGTTTTCCAGCAAGGTGGACGCCGGCTCGCGTGAAGAAAACGCGACCACACCGACAAGAAGGAACGTTTTCCAGAACGGTGGAGGCCGGGTCGCGTGAAGACAACGCTCTTTCGAGCGGCACGACGACGAGCGCATGCGCTCCGGGTCGTCCTTGCGCCGTCCGGTCCGCGCCGTCGGAGAACCAAGTCCACGCCGGCCGGTTCTCTCCGCGGGGGTCGCGGACGAGCGGCAAGCGTGATGCGTTACTACATCGACACGGACGACGGCGACGCCCGCGTGATCGACGAGGCCGGGTTCGACCTTCCGGGACCGCTCGAAGCCCGCACGACGGCGATCGACGCCCTGCCCGACATGGCGCGACAGAAGATCCCGAACGGCGACGACCGCACCTTCTCCGTCAGCGTGCGCAACGAGGCCGGTGGGGTGATCTACAGCGCGGAACTGGTGATGACCGGCACCTGGCACATCCCCCGGCCTCAGGAGGGGTAGTTCCGATGTCCGCGATGAGAGGAGCGCCGCGCCGGCTACGACCGGTCGGCCTCGGCCGTCACGAACGAAAGGCAGCGGGCGCGGACCTGCGGGTCCTTGATGCGATCGAAGGCGCGGACCAGGGCCAACGTCTCGGCATCGCGGGATTCGTGCTCGCCCGGCGAAAAGAATTTGGTGACCGGCTCGTCGAGCGTGCGCGCGATCCGCTCCAGGCTCGCGCGCGCTAGGGATTCGTGAACGCCTGGCTTCTTCACACGATGACCCCTTGGGCTCGGTCTCCTACGGAGCCAATCAGTTGATTTGCACTCCGGCCGCCTTCGGCCCGAGCTCATGGGCGAGGTGGCGCCCGAGGACGACGAGGGCCTGTCGAACGATCTCGGCGGTCTCGTCGTTCCCCGTCGCCTCCGCTTCCAGGTAGGCGGCGGAGAAGTCGTCGACGATCGCGTCGAGCGCATCGGCGCTCAGGTCCGCCAGAAGCGTCCGGGCGGCGGAGGTGGGCGTCGCCGACGCCGTGGCCCGCGTCGGCGCGGCGATCTGCGTGTGGGAGGATCGTATCGCCGCGCGCGACCGCTCGATCGCGGAACGGGACCGTTCCATCAGATCGTTCGCATCGCCGATCCGTCGGCGACTCTGCCGTATCTGCGCGGCGAGGATCGCCTTCTCGCACCAAGACGCCATCATGAACCGGCTCTCACAACTCATACGATCCATCGTCGCGCGCGGGCGGACGTCGGCGGCTTCGGCTCGCACCGGATCTCGGCACGATGGTAGCGAGCGCCGGTCCTCGCAACGTCGCGCCATCCGCGCCTACGACGGTTCTGCCGACACCCCGAACAGTGAGATCCTGGCGGAGGTCACGAGCGCGTGATTTCGGACGCAAGCGTTCGCGTATGCGATCCGGGACGGCACTAACATGGATCAGCGCCGACGCTCACGTTTCCGTGATTGAAGTCCTACGCTTAGAACAGAGACCCCTGCTCGTCCTCGTCGCTGGAGCGCGGCCGCTCGGACGCGGGCAGGTCCGGCGGCGTCGGCGCCGGACGGGGGCGCCCGACCGGCGCGATCAGCGCCGCGTCGTCGTTGCGCACGGCGTTCACCCGGTCGGAGACGGGATCGAGGCGGAGCCAGTCGTCGGGGCACGGGCGGCAGAGGGCCGCCGCCTCGGTCTGGTCCACGTCCCGCGTGTCGAGCCAGGGCGCGACCTGCTCGGGCGAGAGGATCGCCGGCATCCGGTCGTGGACCGCCGCCATGGTGCCGTTCGCCCCGATGGTGACGACGGCCGCCGTGTCGATCTCCGAGCCGTCCGCCCCGAGCCAGGATTCCCACAGGCCGGCGAGCGCCATCGGGGCGCCGTCCGCGCGCGAGATCGCGAAGGGCGTCCGCACGGTGTTGCGGCCTGTGCCCTCGCGGCGCCATTCGTAGAAGCCGTCGGCCAGGAAGACGCAGCGCCGGTGGCGCACCGCGCCGCGGAAGGTCGGCTTCTCCAGGATGGTCTCGACCCGGGCGTTGATCACCAGCGGAAAGGTCTTGGGGTCCTTGAGCCAGCTCGGCCAGAAGCCCCAGCGCACCAGCCGGAAGTGCCGCGCCCCGCCCTCGCCGACGACGATCGGCACCGGCTGCGTCGGGGCCACGTTGTAGCGCGGCGGGAAGTTCGGACGCTCCGGGTAGCCGTAGAATTCGGCGAAGAGTTCGGGCGCCTGGGCGATGAAGAAGCGTCCGCACATTCCCAGGGGCTCCTGTCCGCCGGCGACGCTCGCCTTCTCGCGACGCTCGCCTTTCGCGACGTTCGCACTGCCGCGGCGCGCGACGGCAGCCTACAGCCACTTCTTCCAGCGGAAGAACACGTAGGGCAGCACGGCGGCGACCACCATCATCACCACCGCCATCGGGTAGCCGAAGCTCCATTCCAGCTCCGGCATCGCCTTGAAGTTCATCCCGTAGATCGAGGCGATCAGCGTCGGGGGCATGAACACCACCGCCATGACCGAGAACAGCTTGATGATGTTGTTCTGCTCGAGGTTCACCAGCCCGAGCGTCGCGTCGAGCAGGAACTGGATCTTCGAGGACAGGAAGGTCGCGTGCTCTTCCAGCGACTGCAGGTCGCGCAGCGTCGAGCGCACGTCCTCGCGCAGCTCGCGCGGCGCCTTGGCGGTCCGGTAGGTGGCCGACAGCGAGAGTAGGATGCGCTCCATCGAAACCAGGCTCTCGCGCTGCTTGGAGATCAGGTCGCCGTGGCGGCCGAGCGCCCGCAGGGTGTCCTGGAGCGCGGTGTTCCGGGCGGAGGGGTCGTCCTGGACCTCGAAGATCTTGCCCGAGAGCCGGTCGATGCGCTCGCCCTGGAGCTGGAGCACGTCGGCGGCCCGGTCGATCACCGCCTCGATCAGGCCGGCGAGGATGGTCTCGCCCGAAGGCGTCCCCGTCGGCCCGCTCCCGGTCGCCCGGCCGGCGCGCTGGGTGTACATCCGGAACGCCTGCGGCTCCTCGTAGCGCACCGTCACCAGCTTGCGGCCCTGCAGGATGAAGGTGATGCCGGCGAGCCCCGGATCCTCCGAATCGCTGACCTTCGAGAGCACGCGCCCGGTCATGTAGCGGGCGCCGTCCTCGACGTAGAGCAGCTCGGACGGCTCGATGTCCTTCATCTCCTCCCGGGTCGGCACCTGGATGCCCATGAAGGCCTCGACCTTCAGGTCCTCCTCCCGCGTCGGCTTGATCATGTCGAGCCAGACGGTGTCGTCGGGGATCGCGTCCTGCAGTTCGAGGGGGCGGCGCTCCAGCAGCATCTGGCCGGTGCCGGTGACCGGCTGGTGGATGAAGATCACGAAGGGCGAACCTGGGGATGGGCGCTCGACTGAGCGCGTCTTTGGGTTTCGCGCTCAGTCGAGCGCGTCTCTTTGCCTTGCGCTCAATCGAGCGCGTGCGGCGGCGGCGTGCTTGCATCCGGCACGAAGAAGTCCGGCGCAAGGGGCACGCCGGCGGTGACGCGGTATTGCGAAAAATCCGTGACGCCGTTCTGCGACAGGAACGTGTCGTCGATCAGGAATTGGCCGGTGATCTCGCGAGCCGGCTTCAGAAACAGCGCGTGGGCCGCGTCCGCGACGATCTCGGGCGTCCGGCTCGCCCGCATCAGGGCCTCGCCGCCGAGCAGGTTGTTGACCGCGGCCGTCGCGATCGTGGTCCGCGGCCACAGCGCGTTCACCGCGATGCCCGACCTGCGCAGCTCGCCCGCGAGCCCGAGCACGCACAGCGACATGCCGAACTTCGCCATGGTGTAGGCGAGGTGCGGCGAAAACCACTTCTCCGCCATGTCGAGGGGCGGCGAAAGCATCAGGATGTGCGGGTTGTCCGCCTTCTCCAGGTAGGGAAGCGCGTATTTCGAGACCATGTAGGTGCCGCGCGTGTTGATCTGATGCATCAGGTCGAAGCGCTTCATCTCGGTCTGCTTCGTCGGGGTCAGCGAGATCGCGCTGGCGTTGTTGACCACGATGTCGACGCCGCCGAACGTCTCCGCGGCGCGTGCGAAGGCTTGGCGCACCGAATCCTCGTCGCGCACGTCGACCACCAGCGGCAGCGCCCGGCCGCCGGCCGCCTCGATCGCCGCGGCCGCGGTATGGATCGTGCCCTCGAGCTTGGGGTGCGGCGTCTCGGTCTTGGCCGCGATCACCACGTTGGCCCCGTCGCGGGCCGCGCGCAGGCCGATGGCGAGCCCGATGCCGCGCGAGGCTCCGGTGATGAACAGGGTCTTCTTGGCCAGGGTGCCGGTCATCGCGTCCTCCGCGGGTTCGTGTCGAGGATTCGTGTCACGGCGCGATCCGGAAGCGGGCGGGCCGCGTCCCGTCGGCATCCGTGAAACCGTATTCCGCCGCGACGTCGCCGGCGTGGATCACCAAGCCGGTCCGGGCGATCACGCCGGGGTCGGCGGCGAGCGCCGCCAGGGCGCGGCCGGCGTAGAGCGGGCTCTCGGTGGCGAGCGCACCCTGCCCGAGGTCGCAGACGCGCTCGGTGCGCACGAAGCCCGGCGAGAGCGCGAGCGCCGTCACGCCGTGCGGGCGCAGTTCCTCTCCGAAGGCGAAGGCGAGGCGGTTCGTCGTCGCCTTGGCGAGGTCGTAGTAGACGTCGCCGAGGTAGCCCTCCGCGGTGCCGAAGGAGACCAGCGCGATCAGCCCCGACCCGGCCGCGACCATCGCCGGCGCCACCGCGCGGGCGAGCAGCAGCCCGGGATAGGGGCCGACGCGGGCGAACTCCGCGAACGGCTCCGCCGACCGGCGCCAGAACGGCGTGCCCCAGCCGGTCCCGTCCGGGTAGCTTTCGCCGTCGTAGCCCTCGTTGCCGCCCCAGACACTCGACACCGCCACGTCGATGCGGCCGAAGCGGCGCAGCGTCCAGTGCACGAGTTCGTCGACCGCGCGCTCGCTGGTGTGGTCGCAGAGGTAGTGGTGCCCGTCGCCGCCGGCCGCGTCGACCTCGCGGCTGGTGTCCTCGATCGATTCGGAGCGCTGCTCGGTGCGCGGCCCGGTCTCGCTGGAGCGGGCGGTGACGACGACCGTGGCGCCGGCCTCGCCGAGCGCCCGGGCGATGCCCCGCCCGACGCCGCGCGAGGCGCCCGCCACGAGGCAGACCTTCTGGCTGAGGTCCGGCTTCACGACCTCGGGCCGGGCTTCGACCGGGCGAGGAACGCCCGGAACGCGCCCTGCGCCTCCTCCGTGCGCAGCTGCCGGTCGAACGCCTCGGCCTCGGCGTCCAAAGCCGCCTCGACCTGGGCCTGATCCCCGCGGATCAGCTTTCGCGATGCGGCGAGGGCGCCGCGCGGCAGGGCGGCGAGGCGCGCGGCCTGGGCGAGGGCGTGCTCCAGCAGCATGTCGGAGGGCATCACCGCGTTGACGAGACCGAGCGATTCGGCCGCGTCCGCCCCGAACATCTCGGAAAGCAGCAGCAGCTCGGTCGCCTTGAGGCGCCCGACCCGCCGCGGCAGCAGGTAGCTCGAGGCCGCCTCCGGCACGAGGCCGAGCTCCACGAACGGCATGCGGAAGCGCGCCGCCGGGCTCGCGTAGACGAGGTCGCAATGCAGCGTCAGCGTCGTGCCGATGCCCACCGCGATCCCGTCCACCGCCGCGACCATCGGCGTCGCCGTGCGCGCCAGCTGGCGGATGAAGCGGAGCGAGGGCGCCTCGCTGAAGGCCTTCTCCGCCCGCGTGACGAAGTCGGCGATGTCGTTGCCGGCGCAGAAGCTGCCGGGCATTCCGGAGAACACCACCGCCCCGATGGCGTCCGACGCGTCGGCGGAGGCCAGCGCCTCGCGCATCGCGTCGTACATCGCCCCGGTCAGCGCGTTCTTCTTCTCGGGCCGGTTCAGGACGATCGAGCGGACGCCGTCCGCCCCGTCGGTGATCGTGACCTGCTCGCTCATGTCCGCCTCCCCGCTTCGTTCCAAATCGCGCCGCGAACCGCACCGCTTCCGTCCCAACCCCGTCATCCCGGGGCGCCGCAGGCGAGCCCGGGATCCAGAGCCGCCAACCGTGCTCGAAAAGGCGCCACCTGCGGTTCTGGATTCCGGGCTCCGCTGCGCGGCCCCGGAATGACGGGCGAGGACCTAGGCGTCACCCCGTCAGAACCGCGCCTGCGTCGTCCAAGAACCCGGCGCCGTCGATCACCACCTGGGCCAGGCCTTCCGTCGCCGGCAGCAGGTTCTCGGCGAAGAAGCGCGCCAGCGCGATCCGCCCGGCATGGGCCGGGTCGGTCTCTCCGGCCTTCAGGGCGGCGCGTGAGGCCAGCGCCTCGCGGGCGAGGCAGGCCGCGCCCTGGGCCAGGCCGAACAGGCGCAGGTACGGGGTCGCGCCGGCGAGCGCCGCCTCCGGCCGGTTGGACCTGAGGCTCGCGAGCTGATGGCTCGTCGCCCGGTCGAGGGCTTCGATGCCGGCGCGCAGCCGCGCCGGGGCGTGACCGAGGTCGGAGTCGGCGGCCTTGAGCAGGGATTCGGCGACCCGGCGCATGGCGGCGATCTGCGCCCGCACCGTGGCTCCGTCGTTCAGCGGCAGCTTTCGGCCGGTCAGGTCGATCGCCTGGATGCCGTTGGTGCCCTCGTAGATCCCGAGGATGCGGGCGTCGCGCATCGCTTGCGCCGCGCCGGTCTCCTCGACGAAGCCCATGCCGCCATGCACCTGCACGCCGAGCGAGGCGACTTCGTTGGCGATGTCGGTGGAGAAGGCCTTGGCCACCGGCGTCAGCAGCGAGGCGCGGTCCAGCGCCGCCTTGCCTTCCGGCCCCTCGGCGGCGTCGAGGGCGGCCGCGGTGAGGTAGCAGATGCCGCGGGCGGCTGCGGTGTAGGCCTTCATCGTCAGCAGCATGCGCTGCACGTCCGGGTGGGCGACGATCGGGCTCGCCTCGGCCGAGCCCGCGGCTTTTCCTTGCCTGCGCTCGCGGGCGTAGGCGAGCGCCCGCTGCGTCGCCGCCTCGGCGACGCCGACGCCCTGCAGCCCGACCCCGAGGCGGGCGTTGTTCATCATTGTGAACATGCAGGCGAGCCCGCGATTCTCCTCGCCGACGAGCCAGCCGGTGGCGCCGCCCTGGTCGCCGAAGGCCATCGAGCAGGTCGGCGAGGCGTGGATGCCGAGCTTGTGCTCCAGCCCCGAGCAGCGCAGGTCGTTCTCCGACCCGTCGGGGAGCACCTTCGGCACCAGGAACAGCGAGATGCCGCGGGTGCCCGACGGCGCGTCCTTGAGGCGGGCGAGCACGAGGTGGACGACGTTGTCGGCCATGTCGTGGGCGCCGTAGGTGATGTAGATCTTCGAGCCGACGATGCGGTAGCTGCCGTCGCCGGCCGGCTCCGCGCGGGTGCGAAGGGCGGCGAGGTCCGAGCCGGCCTGCGGCTCGGTCAGGTTCATCGTCGCGGTCCACTCGCCGGAGACGAGCTTGCCGAGGTAGCGCGCCTTCAGGTCCTCGGAGCCGTGCGCCGCCAGCGCCTCGATGCCGCCGGCGGTCAACAGCGGGCACAGGCCGAAGGCGAGGTTGGCGCCGTTCCACATCTCTGTGCAGGCGGCGTCGAGCACTTGCGGCAGGCCCTGCCCGCCATGGTCCGGATCGGCGGTGAGCCCGTTCCAGCCTCTGGCGACGAAGGTCTTGTAGGCGGCGGCGAACCCCGGCGCCATGGTGACCACGCCGTCCGAAAGCGTCGCGCCGTGGCGGTCGCCGACGCGGTTCAGCGGCGCCAGCACGTCGCCCGCGAGCCGCCCGGCCTCGGTCAGGATGGCGTCCGCGTCCTCGACGCTCACCGCGCCGGCGCCGTCGAGGCCGGCGACGTGGCGCAGGGTGAACACCATCTCGGATACGGGCGCGCGGTAGCTCATCGGCATGTCCTCCCGCCCGGCGCGGTTCGCCCGCGCCTCGGCGTCTCGTTTGACCGTCGCCGCGGGGCCGCGTTAGTGCAGCCCCCGAAAGACCCGGCCGCCGGCTTTCCGCGCAGCCCGACCCCTCTTCCGTGAGAGGCGCTTCGGCCCACGCCCTCCGCTGACGGCATACGCCCGAACCGGCCCCGCCGTCACCGCCGGAGATGGTTTATATATGAACGATCTCGCGTCAATCCCTGCGCCCGGCGCGACGACCCAGCTTTCCGGCGACGGAGCGGGCGTGGCGGAGGCCGCGCGCCTGATCCGGGCCGGCGCCTGCGTCGCCTTCCCGACCGAGACCGTCTACGGCCTCGGCGCCGACGCCACCGACGCCGAGGCGGTCGCCGGCATCTTCGCGGCGAAGGCGCGCCCCCGCTTCAACCCGCTGATCGCGCACCTGCCCGACCGTGCGGCCGCCGAGGCCGAGGGTCGCTTCGACGCCTTCGCGCTGCGCCTTGCCGAGGCGTTCTGGCCCGGTCCCCTCACCCTGGTGGTGCCGGCGACCGGCGGCACCCGCGTCTGCGACCTGGCGCGGGCCGGCCTGCCGAGCGTCGCGCTGCGGGTGCC
>NZ_VRUT01000137.1:0-12792 GCF_008039465.1 Methylobacterium sp. WL120
CCCGGGCTCTGGCGGCCGCGCAGCCGGGGCGCGCGGGCGGCGGCCTTCGCCGGGCGCCACAGCCTGGCGATCTATCTCCTACACCAGCCGCTGCTTCTGGGTGCGCTGACCGGCCTCGTCGCGGTGACCGGGCCGCATCCCCGTGCCGGTTTGGCGAAGTTCCGGGCGGACTACGTCGAGAC
The DNA here is from genome assembly GCF_008039465.1 of Methylobacterium sp. WL120. Taxonomy (NCBI): domain Bacteria; kingdom Pseudomonadati; phylum Pseudomonadota; class Alphaproteobacteria; order Hyphomicrobiales; family Methylobacteriaceae; genus Methylobacterium; species Methylobacterium sp. WL120. Next base: position 183 of record NZ_VRUT01000137.1, read on the forward strand.
CTGCACCCGCACCGGCGGCGAGCCGGCTTCGTGCCGGATCGCGGCCCGCTGCACCGGCGACGCCCTGCGTAAGGAAGGCCTGTGGTCGGTGGAGGGCCGCGGCTTCACCGCGCCCGAGCGGGTGCGGGCGCAGGGCCTCTCGCAACGCTGCTACGAGGCCTCCGAGGGCACGGCTCCGGCGCCGTAGATCGCTCGAAGGCCGAGGTCTGTCAGTCCTTGGCGCGCTCGACGTAGGCGCCGTCGGCGGTCATCACCACGATGCGGGTGCCGGTGGCGATGTGCGGCGGCACGGTGGTGCGGACGCCGTTCGAGAGGGTGGCCGGCTTGTAGGAGGAGGAGGCGGTCTGCCCCTTCATCGCCGGCTCGGTCTCGGCCACTTCGAGGACCACGCGCTGCGGCAGCTCGATCGTCAGCGCCACGTTGTTGTATTGCGAGACCATCACGGCCATACCCTCCTGCAGGTAGGGGGCGGCGTCGCCGACCACGTCGGGCGGAACCTGGATCTGCTCGTAGCTCTCGGGGTTCATGAAGTGGAACCCTTCGCCGTCGCTGTAGAGGAAGGTGTGCTCCTTGTCCTCGACGAAGGCGCGCTCGACCTGCTCGGTGGTGCGGTAGCGCTCGGACACCTTCACGCCGTCGGTGATGCGGCGCATGTCGAGCTGCGTCACCGGGGTGCCCTTGCCGGGATGGATGTTCTCCGCGAACAGGATCACGTAGAGCTTGCCGTCCTTCTCGACGACGTTGCCCTTGCGGAGGGTAGAAGCGATCACCTTCACGGGGTCAGGTCCTGCGTTGACAAGGCGGGGTTCGCGCGCCTAGCGCGATGCCCCGCGGGAGAGGCATATCCCTCGAGAGCGATATCGGGCTCCGGCACTATCCTATCCGCGGCCCGGTTGCCAGCCGCGCCAGTATCGGTCCGCCGGGAGCGCGCGTGTTCGAAGCCGGAAACGTCCGATCCGCCGATCCAAGGTCCGCTCGGTGCAGGGCCTCTCTGTGCAGGGCTGCCCGGTGACGGACGCCCCCTCCCCCTGGTGGGCGCCGCACCGGCACGCCGACCGGCGCCCGCTGCTGCTGCTGCGCAACCGCATCGCCCATGCGTTCCGCGGCCACTTCGCGGCGCGCGACTTCGTCGAGGTCGAAGCCGCCTGCCTCCAGGTCTCGCCCGGCAACGAGGCGCACCTCTCCGCCTTCGCCACCGAGGCGATCGGCGGCGACGGCTTGCGTGCGCCGCTCTACCTCCACACCTCGCCGGAATTCGCCTGCAAGAAGCTGCTGGCGGCCGGTGAATCGCGGCTGTTCAGCCTCGGCCACGTCTTCCGCAACCGCGAGCGCGGGCCGCTGCACCATCCCGAGTTCACGATGCTCGAATGGTACCGGGCGGCCGAGCCCTACGCCGTGCTGATGGCCGACTGCGCCGACCTCCTGCGGCTCGCGGCCGAGACCGCCGGGACGGCGCGGCTGCGCCATCGCGACCGGACCTGCGATCCCTTCGCCGAGCCCGAGCGGCTGACGCTGGCCGAGGCCTTCGACCGGCATGCGGGGATCGACCTTCTCGCGACGGTGTCTCCTGACGACGCGACCGATCGCGAAGGGCTCGCGGCGGCCGTCGCGCGGACGGGCCTTCGCGTCGCGGACGACGACACCTGGGCCGACCTGTTCAGCCGCGTGCTCGTGGCGCGGATCGAGCCGCATCTCGGCCAAGGGCGCCCGACCATCCTGTGCGAGTACCCGGTCAGCGAGGCGGCGTTGGCGCGGCCGAGCGCCGACGACCCGCGGGTGTCGGAGCGTTTCGAGCTCTATGCCTGCGGCGTCGAGCTCGCCAACGCCTTCGGCGAGCTGACCGACGCCGCCGAGCAGGGCCGGCGCTTTTCCGCCGAGATGGCGGAGAAAGAGCGCGTCTACGGCGAGACCTACCCGATCGACGCCGACTTCCTCGCGGCGCTGGCCGTCATGCCGGAGGCGTCCGGCTGCGCGCTCGGCTTCGACCGCCTGGTGATGCTGGCCGCCGGCGCGCCGCATATCGAGGACGTGATCTGGACGCCCGTGGCGGGCGGGACGCGATGAACCGCCCGCTTCGCAGCCCGGACGACCTCGCCGCGGCGGGGCTGGTCTCCCCGGCCGAGCTGCCGGCCCTGCGGGCGGTGGCCGCGCGCTACGCCGTGTCGATCACGCCGGACATGGCCGAGCTGATCGACCCGTCCGATCCGCACGACCCGATCGCCCGCCAGTTCGTGCCCCGCGCCGAAGAGGTCGTGACGGCGCCCGAGGAGCGGGCCGACCCGATCGGCGACGTGGTCCACGAGAAGCTGCCCGGCCTCGTCCACCGCTACCCGGACCGGGTGCTGCTGAAGCCGCTCCACGTCTGCCCGGTCTATTGCCGCTTCTGCTTCCGCCGCGAGGTGGTCGGGCCGGAGGGCGCGGGCACGCTGAGCGAGGCCGAGCTGGACGCGGCGCTGGCCTACATCGCAGCCGACCCGGCGATCTGGGAGGTCGTGCTCACCGGCGGAGACCCGTTCGCGCTCTCGCCGCGGCGCCTCGCCGACATCGCGCGGCGCCTAGGCGCCATCCCGCACGTCAAGGTCCTGCGCGTTCACACGCGGGTGCCGGTGGTGAGCCCCGCCCTGGTGACGGACGCCCTCGTCACGGCGCTGAAAGGTTTCGGCCGGGCGGTGTTCGTGGCCCTGCACGCCAACCACGCCCGCGAGTTCGCCGCCGAGGCGCAGGCGGCCTGCGCGCGGCTGGTCGACGCCGGCATCCCGATGGTGAGCCAGACGGTGCTGCTGGCCGGAATCAACGACGACGCCACGGTGCTGGAGGCGCTGATGCGGGCCTTCGTCGAGAACCGGATCAAGCCGTACTACCTGCACCATGGCGACCTCGCGCCCGGCACCGCCCACCTGCGCACCGGCCTCGACGCCGGGCAGGCGCTGATGCGCACGCTCCGCGGCCGGCTCTCGGGGCTGGCCCAGCCGACCTACGTCCTCGACATCCCCGGAGGCCACGGCAAGGTGCCGGTCGGCCCGGGCTACGTCGCTGCGGATCGCGGCGGCACCCGGGTCACCGATCCGAACGGCGGCGTGCACGCCTACCCCCCGAAGATGAGCGAGCGGGACTAAGCCGATGCGCAGGCTCTGGGGGCGGGCGAACTCCGTCAACGTGCAGAAGGCCCTGTGGGGCCTCGACGAATCCGGCCTGGCTTACGAGCGGGTCGAGGCCGGCGGTGCGCACGGCGTGGTCGCGGACCCCGCCTACCAGGCGATGAACCCGAACGGCCTGGTGCCGGTGCTGCAGGAGGACGGTTTCGCGCTCTGGGAGTCGAACGCGATCCTGCGCTACCTCGCCGACGGGGCGGAGGGCGCGTTGCGCCTGCCCGACGACCGGCGCGAGCGGGCGCAGGTCCAGCAATGGCTCGACTGGCAGGCGACGAGCTTCACCCCGGCGATGCGCGACGCCTTCTGGCAGCTCTACCGTGCGACGCCGGAGACCCGCGACCACCCGCTGATCGCCGATTCGCTAGAACGGTCGGAGGCGCTCGCCGCGATCCTCGACCGGCATCTGGCCGGCCGCGCCTTCGTCGTCGGCGCGCGCTTTTCGATCGCCGACATCGCGCTGGGCTGCGCCGCCCACCGCTGGCTCGCCCTGCCGGCCGAGCGCGTCGAGCGCCCGGAGATCCGGCGCTGGTACGATGCGCTCGCGCAGCGCCCCGCCGCCGCCCGGATCTTCGCTGCGCCGATCAGCTGACGTTCGAACCTCCTCGCTGACCCGCCTTGCCCGCGCACCCGCGCGACCCAGTTTGAGCCACGCGGGCGCCATGTGGCCCGCCCGGAGATTGCACCTCGATGGCCCTCGATCCGACCCTGCGCGACGCCCTCTCCGCGGTCACCGTGGCGAGCCTCGCCCGCGCCCTGGCGCGCCGCGGCGTGCCGGCCTGCTCGCTCTCCGGCCTCGCCGGCTCCGGCCGCGCCGTCGGGCCGGCCGTGACGCTGCGGATGATCCCGTCGCGGGGCGCGGTCTCGCACTCGCTCGCGCAAGCCGTCGAAGCGGTGCCCGAGGGCGCCGTCGTGGTGGTCGACACCGGCCGTTCCGGGCTCGCCCTCCCCTTCGGCGCGATCCTGGCCGCGCGGCTCGCCGCCCGCGGCGCCGCCGGCCTCGTCACCGACGGCGCGCTTGCGGCCGAGAGCGGGCTTGCGGTCTGGGACGCGGCGACGGCGCCGGCCGAGGGCGCGCTGCAGCTCGCGGGCTCGGGCGAGCCGGTCTCCTGCGCCGGCGCCGCGGTGCATCCCGGCGACGTCGTCGTCGGCGGGCCGGACGGCGTGGTGGTGATCCCGGCCGACATCGCCGAGGCGGTGGCCCTGGAGGCCGTCGAGCAGCAGCGCCTCGATCTCTGGCTCACCCGCGAGGCGGAGAAGGGCGCGAGCCTCGCCACCCTGCTGCCGCCGGACGCCGCGACCCTGGCCCGCTACGAGGCCGAGACGAAGGCCTGAGGGCCGACGCCCGCCGGACCCGCGCCGATGTTCTTTCCGCTCTCGAAGGTGATCTTCTTCCTGATCACCCCCTCGAACCTGTTTTGCCTCGTCGGGCTCGCCGGCGTCGCGCTGACGCTTGCGACCGCGCGGCGGCGCCTCGGCGGCACCTTGAGCGCGTTCGGCCTCTTCGGCCTGCTCGCGGGTGGACTCTCGCCGCTCTCGGCCTGGGCGGTGCTGCCGTTGGAACAGCGCTTCCCGGCCTTCGCCGACGACCGGCCGCCCGATGGGATCATCGTGCTCGGCGGCGGGATCGAGGCCGGCCTGTCTTCGGGGCGCAACCAGGTCGTCGTCAACGATGCCGGCGAGCGGCCGATCTACATGGCCGACCTCGCGCGGCGCTATCCGCAGGCGCGGCTGATGTTCTCCGGCGGCAGCGGCAGCCTCGTCGACGGGGCAATCGCCGAGGCCGACATCGTCAGCCGCGACGCCGACACCCTCGGCCTGCCGCGCACCCGGCTGATCCTGGAGAACCGCTCGCGCAACACCCGCGAGAACGCGCTGTTCTCCGCCGCCATGGCCCAGCCGAAGCCGGGCGAGCGCTGGCTGCTGGTCACCTCCGCCTTCCACATGCCGCGGGCGATCGGGTGCTTCCGCGCGGCGGGCTTCGACGTCGTCGCCTTCCCCGTGGACTACCGCACCCGCGGCCCGCGCGACGCGCTGCGCTTCGGCAGCTTCGCCTCGGAGGGGCTGCTGGTGCTCGACCTCGCGGTGAAGGAATGGATCGGCCTCGCGGTCTACCGGCTGGCCGGCTACACCGACGCGCTGCTGCCTGGGCCGGATCAGGCTTCGGGCAGCGACAGCCGGTAGATGCCGCGGAAGTCGTCCGGGTCGGCGGGCTTGCCCTTGCGCAGGATCGCGAGGCGGCCGGCCTTGGTCAGGCGCACGGCGATGCGCCGCACCGGCTGCATCAGCGGGCTCCACTGGTCCGGGTTCGGACCGGCCAGCGCGCGGGCGACCTCGGACGGGCAGATCGTCTTGCCGGGACCGCGCTCGGCGACGAGGCGCAGCATCGTCTCCTCGATCGCGGCTTCGCTGCGGGTTCCGGTGCGGTCGTCGCTCACGGCGGGGATCCTTGGCGTTTCGGGTCGTCGTCGGCGAGCAGGATCGTGCGGATCTCGGAGACGAACTGGCGCCGCCACATCACGAGCACGACCCCCGTCGTGGAGGCGACGAGGAAATAGGGGCTGACGAACCAGCCGAGATAGGCCAGCGCGAAGAAGAACGCACGCTGCCCGCGGGCGAAGTGGCTGCCGGCCGCGGTGTTCATCGCCGCCACCCGGCGCGCGGCGCGCAGCATCTCCGCCTCGCCCGCGCCCGAGCCCTTGGGCGGCACCGTGCCGAGCAGGATCGCGCTGTAGTTGAACAGCCGGTAGGCCCAGGCGAACTTGAAGAAGGCATACACGAACACGACGGCGAGGCCCGCGACCTTGATCTCCCAGGTCGTGCGCGTGGCGATCGTGCCGAAGGGCAGCGTGCCGAACAGGTTGAGCACGTCGTCGCCGGAGCGCGACAGGGTCAGGACGCCGCCGAGCGCGATCAGCGAGGTCGAGGCGAAGAAGGCGGTGCCGTTCTGCAGCGAGGCGTTGATCGTGGTGTCGACCACGCGGTTGTCCCGGACGATGAGCTGGCGCGCCCACTCCTCGCGCTGCGCGTTCATGATCTGGCTCAGCGACACCATCCGGCCGCGCAGGCGCCCGACGGAGAGGCCGTACCCGACCCAGGCCAGCACGAAGTAGATCAGCGCGCCGAGGTCGATCGGCGAGAAGGCGGCAGGCAGGTAGGCCGAGAGCAGCGAGGCGGAAGGCAGGTCGGTCATCGTCCCGGGGAGCGTCGGCTCGAGCTTCGCCGACGGCCAGGCAGGCGCGCCTGCCGCAGGGCCAAGCGATGGCTACCCTGGACCGCCCCGCGCTGTCGAGGCGCGCGAGAGCGGGCCGTCCAGGCGCGCTCGGTCCATCCGCGGACGTCTCAGCGTCGGATGGCGAACCCGGCGACATCGGGCTCCGGCTCCGCCGCCTGCGTTTCGACCCGCTCGACATGCGCACCCGGCGGCCCCGCCCGGCAGGCCTGCACCATCGCGTCGACCGCGGCCGCCGCCCCGGTGAAGGTGGCCTCGACCGCGCCGTCCGCGCGGTTGCGCACGTGCCCCGACAGGCCGCGCGCCTCGGCCTCGCGCTGGGTCCAGGCGCGATAGCCGACGCCTTGCACCCGGCCGACGATCACGACGGCGACGCTTCTGCTCTCATCCATGGCCGGACAACCCGGTCGGACGCCCGCGGCGCCAGCCGCGCAGCTCGCGCAGGTAGGCTGGCGGCAGCTGCGCCGCCTCGCCCGCCGCAAGCACCGCTTCGAGGTAGCCCGGCTTCGGCACGCCGTAGGCGGTGGAACGGCCGAGATAGATCAAGGCGCGCTTGACCCCGCCCGGGGTCGCGACAGGCTGCGTCGCCTTGACGTAGAGGCCGCCGGCGACGCCCTCGTAGCGGCCGAGCGCCGGCACGTCGGCGAGCGCCAGCTCCCACAGCACGCCCCAGACCGTGTGGCGCCCGTCGCGCACCACCGAGGCGTAGCCCTCGCGCATGACGATGAAGCGGTGGCGGTGCAGCCGGCCCTGCCCGATCAGCCGCGAGGCCGGGCAGCGGGCGGCCATGGCGGCGGCGTCCATGTTCGCGCCGTAGGCGAAGTAGAGGGGCATTCCTGTTCCGGCCCCCGACCGGAAAATGGACGACTGGCTACTTGCCGGATTTCTGGTCGTCGCGGCGGATAGCCCATTCGTTGGCACGCATCGCGAGGTAGGCCACCGTCAGCATGGTGGCCGGAATCACGAAAATCACGAAGATCTCGCCGGAGTTCATGGTTTGAGGCTCCGTAGAACGCGTCTTGCGATCCAATGTATGCCGAAACCGGTGCAAAGCCAGACGGCCGCGAAGAACACGGTGACGCCGGTCGGTTTCGGAGCATTCGCGATACCGAAGCTGACAGCCGTCACAGGCGTGACGACGTCGATGATGATGAACGCCGCGGCGATGGTGTTGAGCCCGGTGGCGAGCAGTTTGGTCTGCTCGTTGTGGATCAGGCTCATTCCGCGCCGGCCTCAGGATGCTGGGGCGATCAGGCGAATTCCAGGATCACCGCGTCGACCGCGAGGCTCTCGCCCTCCTTGGCGTGAATCTTCTCCACGGTGGCGTCGCGCTCGGCGCGGAGCACGTTCTCCATCTTCATCGCCTCGACGATGGCGATGGCCTCGCCGTTCTTCACTTCCTGGCCTTCCTTCACCAGGATCTGCTTCACGAGGCCGGGCATCGGGCAGAGCACCTGCTTGCCCGAGCCGGCATCCTCCTTGACCGGCATCAGCGCGGCGAGCTCCGCCTCGCGGCGGGTGTAGACGCGGGCGTCGGCCGCGGCGCCCGCGTGCTGGAGCGCGACGCCGTTGAGCAGCCCGCGCACCTGGATCGCGACGCGCTGCGCGCCGATCGTGCCGGTCCAGACCGGCTCGCCGGGGCGCCACTCGCTCTCGACCACGTGGGCGGTGCCGTCGGCCTCGGTGACGACGAGGCAGTTCTGCGCCAGCGCGTCCTCGTGCGGATCGACGGTGACGGGGAAGGCTTCGCCCGCCAGCATCACAACGCGGTCGCGCTCGAAATGCAGCAGGCCCGGGTCGCGCATCTGGCCGGAGATGCCGCGCTTGCGCGCATTGAGCTTGTGGTCGATCGCGGCCGCCGCCGCCATCATCCGCTGGGCCACCGCGCCCTTCGGCTCGGGCGCGGAGAACCCTTCCGGGAACTCCTCGGCGATGAAGCCGGTCGACAGCGCGCCCTCGCGCCAGCGCGGATGCGCCATCAGGGCGGCGAGGAACGGGATGTTGTGGCGGATGCCGTCGATGGCGAAGGCGTCGAGCGCCTCGGCCTGCAGCTCGATCGCTTCCGCACGGGTTGGCGCCCAGGTCACGAGTTTGGCGATCATCGGATCGTAGTGGATCGCGATCTCGCCGCCCTCCTCCACGCCGGTGTCGTTGCGGACCTTGCCGTTGCCGAACTCGCCCTCCTCCGGCGGCCGGTAGGTGGTGAGCCGGCCGATCGAGGGCAGGAAGTTGCGGGTCGGGTCCTCGGCGTAGACGCGGCTCTCCACCGCCCAGCCGTCGAGCTTCACCTGGTCCTGCGTGAGCGGCAGCGTCTCGCCGTAGGCGACCCGGATCATCAGCTCGACCAGGTCGACGCCGGTGATCATCTCGGTGACCGGATGCTCCACCTGGAGGCGGGTGTTCATTTCGAGGAAGTAGAACGACTTGTCCTGGCCGGCGACGAACTCGACGGTACCGGCGGAATCGTAGTCCACGGCCTTCGCCAGGGCGACGGCCTGCTCGCCCATCTTCCGGCGGGTGGCCTCGTCGAGGAGCGGCGACGGCGCCTCCTCGATGACCTTCTGGTTGCGGCGCTGGATCGAGCATTCGCGCTCGCCGAGGTAGACCACGTTGCCGTGCTTGTCGCCGATCACCTGGATCTCGATGTGGCGCGGGTCGGTGATGAACTTCTCGATGAACACGCGGTCGTCGCCGAAGGACGACGCGGCCTCGGACTTGGCGCGGGCGAAGCCCTCCGCGACTTCGCCCGAGGCGTAGGCGATGCGCATGCCCTTGCCGCCGCCGCCGGCCGAGGCCTTGATCATCACCGGGTAGCCGATGCCGTCGGCGATCTCGACCGCGTGCTCGGGGCTCTCGATCACGCCGAGGAAGCCCGGCACCGTCGAGACGTCGGCGGCCGCCGCCGCCTTCTTCGATTCGATCTTGTCGCCCATCGCGGCGATGGCGCCGGGGTTCGGCCCGATGAAGACGATATTGGCTTCGGCGAGCGCGTTGGCGAAGGCCTCGCGCTCAGACAGGAAGCCGTAGCCCGGATGCACCGCCTGCGCGCCCGTCCGCTTGCAGGCGTCGATGATCTTCTCGATGACGAGGTACGACTGCGACGCCGCCGCCGGGCCGATGTGGACGGCCTCGTCGGCCATCGCAACGTGCACCGCGTCACGGTCGGCGTCCGAGTGGACCGCCACGGTCTTGATGCCCATGCGCCGCGCCGTCTTGATGACGCGGCAGGCGATCTCGCCCCGGTTTGCGATCAGGATCTTGTCGAACATCTTTTGGCGCGCTCGAGTCAGGTCGTCTTCAGGAACCGGCTTGGCGTGAGCCGGACAGAACGTTCCCGTTAAAGCAGATCACGAGGCGACGGAAGCTGTGCCGGAGGCCGAGGGCGCGGCCCCGGCGGTGAAAAGTTTTTGGCTCCGGTTCAAGCTGCAAGTTCAGGCTGTAAGCGCCCGCAGCAAGTTCACGCCGCGCGGGCGAAGCGCGGCCGGTCGGCCTTGGCCGGCTCGCGGGTCCAGCGGTTGGCGTCCAGCGCGAACGCCATCAGCGCCTCGGCGCTGCCCTCCGCCTCGCGGACGATCTCGACGGCGATGCGCGCGCCGGCCGGCGTCGGGCCGGTATGCCCGGCGAGCGACGCGGAGAGCCAGGCGGCGACGGCGCGGTCGACGTAGCCCGAGGGACGCTCGCCCCAGACCGCGAAGTCGACCACCAGGGCGACCAGCGCGTCGGCGAAGGCCGTGTCCGCGTCGGGCACCGCCCGCTCCAGGGCGATCAGCATGTCGGCCTCGTCGCGATGGGCGATCCCGTCCGGCAGCACGTCGCGCAGCAGGGCCTTCACGTCGGCCGGCGTGATGCGGCCCTCGGCGACGGCATGGTTGCAGAAGTCTTGAAGAGAAACGTTGATCATGACCGAATTCTCCTGCGACCTTTGTTCGGTCGCCGCCTGTCCTCGTATGTATTGGACTGTACGAGGCAGATCGTCTTGAGAAGTTAACGGCCAAATCTGAACCGGCGTTCAGGTTAAAGCGTGCTCACGAATGAGCGTTTCGGGAATCTTGCTTTTTTCGGTCGGAATGTCGGCTTCGGTCGAGACAAGACGACGGCTGCCCGCTCTCTATGAGCGTGGATGGAGCGCCATTCGCTGACCGCTCGCTCCGTCATTCCGGGGCGCCGCAGGCGAGCCCGGAATCCAGAACCGCCGACGGCGTCGGATCTGGCTGGCATCAGCGGTTCTGAATTCCGCTCGCAGCTTCGCAGCCCGGGAATGATGCGAGGAGACTGCTCGAGGGTCGCGCGTCAGCGCACGATCACCGTGGCGCCCACCGGCACGCGGTTGAACAGGTCGACCACGTCGATGTTGCGCATGCGGATGCAGCCGGACGAGGCGGCCTGGCCGATCTTCTCCGGCTCGTTGGTGCCGTGGATGCGGTAGAGCGTGTCGCGCCCCTTGTCGGAGAGGTAGAGGGCGCGGGCGCCGAGCGGGTTGCCGGGGCCGCCCTGCATCGGGTGCACGTGCGGCCAGCGCTTGACCATCTCGGCCGGCGGGTTCCAGGCCGGCCACTCCGCCTTGCGGTCGACCGTGGCGGTGCCCTTCCAGCCGTAGGCTTCGTCGCCCACGGTGACGCCGTAGCGCATCGCCTTGCCGTCGGGCAGCACGAGGTAGAGCTGCCGCTCCATCGTCTCGATCACGATGGTGCCGGGCCGCTCCTTCGTCGGATCGGTGACCTGGTAGCGGGCGAAGTGCGGATCGAACTCGGCGTCCGGCACCAAAGCCATGAAGGCGGTGTCCCGCGCCGACAGAGTCGGATCGGGCACCGCCTTGAAGTTGCAACCCGAAAGCAGCACGGCACACGCGATGATCGGGGCGAAGCGCATGTCGGACGTCTCTCGAGCACGTCTCCGCCGTTCGAACCAGAGTTGACGGAAACTGAGCGGAGCATAGGCGCAGGTGGCACTTCGGCGTAGCCTCCTGCGTTGCCCGCGGGCACAATGCCAAAGGCTGTTGCCCGGTTGCGACAGCTGCGTCCGCGGCGCGACGGCGTGCGCGAGCCGGAGGGATGATCGTGACGACCCTGTACGTGAGCCACCCGGCGGCCCTCGACCACGCCGTGCCCGAGGGACATCCCGAGCGGCCCGACCGCATCCGCGCGATCGAGCGCGTGCTGGAGAACGAGCGGTTCGCCGGCCTCGTCCGCACCATGGCGCCCCAGGCCGAGGCCTCGGTCGCAACGCTCGCCCACCCGGCCGAGTACGTCGAGGCCATCGTCGCCGCCGCCCCGAAGGAGGGGATGGTCGCGATCGATTCGGATACGCTGATGTCGCCGGGCAGCCTGGAGGCGACGCTGCGCGCCGTCGGCGGCGGCATCCTCGCGGTCGACGCGGTGATGGGGCGCGAGTGCAGCAACGCCTTCGTCGCCATGCGCCCGCCCGGCCACCACGCCGAGCGCACCCGCGCGATGGGCTTCTGCCTGTTCAACCACGCCGCCATCGCCGCGCGCCATGCGCGCGCCAAGGGTGCGAGCCGGGTCGCGCTGGTCGACTGGGACGTGCACCACGGCAACGGCTCGCAGGACATCTTCTGGGACGACGCCGACGTGATGTACGCCTCGACCCACCAGATGCCGCTGTTTCCCGGCACCGGCGCCGCCTCCGAGCGCGGCGCGAAGGACACCATCGTCAACGTGCCCCTGCGCCCGGGCGACGACGGGGCGATCTTCCGCGAGGCTTTCGAGGCCGGCATCCTCGCCCGCGTCGAGGCTTTCGCCCCCGACGTGATCATCCTGTCGGCGGGCTTCGACGCCCACCACCTCGACCCGCTGGCCAACCTCCGCCTGACCGAAGCCGACTTCGGCTGGGCCACGCGCAAGCTGATGGAGGTCGCCGACCGCCATGCCGGCGGCCGCCTCGTCTCGATGCTGGAGGGCGGCTACAGCCTCGACGGCCTCGGCCGCTCGGTCTCCGCGCATGTCGACGCCCTGATGGGGCGTTGAGGGAGAGCGGCAGAAACACCGCGCGAAATTCGGGACAATTCGGCAATCGAAACCGGGATCGTGTGGTAATGCCATCCTCAAGGTGAGGCGGCAGGATAGCCGCGTGTTTGGGGGGATGGATCGGGTGCGGCAGCGGCGGACCTCCGGTTGGATCTGGGGTGGGGCGATCGGGCTGGCGGCCTTGGGCGTCGCGGCCCTCCTGGCCGGCGACGAGATCCGGCGGGCGGCCTCGCGGATCGTCGGCG